>CACXKY010000153.1 GCA_902768325.1 Fibrobacter succinogenes | reverse complement strand
ACCATGTCGGCAGACTTGACAGTCTTCTTGGTGCTCTTCTTGAAGGTGTAGGTTTCCGGCTTGCCCTTCTTGGTGTTCTTGTCGCAGAATTCAGAAGAAGCAACGTCGAGAGCGATCTTGATGTCGGTACCGAACTTGTAACCGGCCTTTTCAGTAGCGGTCTTGAGGGCGGCGAGAGCCTTTTCGAGGGTCATCACGTCCTTGATTTCGTAACCGAACTTGTTCTTGGCGGGCTTGATAGCAACGCCCGGAGCAAAGCCACCTTCGTCACCGACGGTGGTGTCGAAGCCACCGTTCTTCAGCACGGACTTGAGGGCGTGGAAGATTTCGGTGACCATCTGGAGGCCCTTGGAGAACGTCTTGGCGCCAACCGGGGCAATCATGAATTCCTGGAAGTCGATCGGAGCGGAGGAGTGAGCACCACCGTTGATCACGTTGCACATCGGGCACGGGAGCGTGAGCTTCTTGGTGCCATGGAGCTTGGCGATGTACTGGTAGAGCGGAAGGCCAGCGTCCTTAGCGGCAGCAACGCAAACAGCCATGGAAACGCCGAGGATGGCGTTTGCACCGAGCGTGTTCTTGAGCATGCGGTTGCCGTCGAGAGCGATCATGGCGTCGTCGACTTCGGTCTGCTTGGACGGATCCATGCCGACGATCTTCTTGGCAATCTTGGTGTTCACGTTCTTGACAGCAGTCTGCGTGCCCTTGCCGCAGTAAGTCTTCTTGTCGCCGTCGCGGAGTTCGCAAGCTTCGCGTTCACCGGTGGAAGCGCCGCTCGGAACAGCAGCGTGACCGACGATACCGTTGTCAAGAGTTACATCGACCTCGAGAGACGGATTGCCACGGGAATCCAGAATCTGACGAGCCCAAACTTTAGCGATTTTAGCCATTTTGTTAACCTTCTGTTAGGGTGAAAAATATTTGTTGCGCGAAAATATAGCAATAGAGAATAGGGGCTGGGGGATAGAGGCTGGAGATATTCCTAAAAAAGACAGCTCTTTTTTTAGGCAAGGGGGGAAGCCTCCCCCTCGTTCGCACTCCGCTAGCTCCGTTGCTCACTACCCCCTCCGTCGTGCTGAGCCCGCCGAAGCATGCGGGGCTTCAGACGCCAGCCCGTAACGCCCGGCTTACTTAATTAAAATTTCTTATACAGCACTTTTTTATTTCGCACGGCATTCCTGATAGAATTCCGCCTACCCATGACATCAAATCTCCTTGCCGGTCGGAAATCAACTGAATAATCAGAATTTTCAATAGGCTCATCCAATTTTCTAGCCTTTTTGTATAGCCCGCCGTTCCCGAATGACGGATTATTGCAGTCTACTTCTGCATACCAATCGTTCACAAGATTCGCATTGAAATTCCATTTCCACACCCAATTCTGGGAACAGTCAACATAGCTCTTTTCCGCCATGCACCTGTAGCACTTGCCATTATGGGCGAAACATGTCTGGTCAGGATGGTCCGGTGTATAACCTATCGGGAAGCCAGAACACTGGCCAATCTTGTTGCGATCGACCCTTTCCCCCGTATTGCAATCAGACTCTCTCCACCAATAGGAATCCTGGGCATTCGTATTTATCCAGCCATGCTGAACGCCGCGTTCGGAATTCAGCGAGTAACATGCCCCCGGTTCCATATTCTGCAAACCCGAATTGAATATCTGATCCGGACTGTATTCCTGATCGGCACCCGCGATAAACGGCTCGGCAGCAACCCCTGCGGAACTGCTTTCCGGAAGTACTGTAGAAGAACTTGCTTCCATACTGCTGGAACTATATACATCATCAACGCTGGAGGACAAATATTCCGAACTTGAGGATTCGTCAACAGAGGAACTCGATTCCTCTATCGAAGAACTGGATTCTTCAACTACACTTGAATATGGCTCCGCGGGTTCACACTCGCCATCAACACACCACCCACGATTAGAATAGCTTATTTCGTAATGCGGAATTCCATAAGTGATTGCACAGTTATCCGATGAATCTAGCAGGGCAAAATTGACCTCATCAAGGGTTCCGAAACACTCTTCGTCGTGAGGGACCCATTCCCCCCGACAATAGGCGACAAGCTTGTCCATGTCGGGAAATTGAGGCACAGCCTCAAGAACAATGTTCTCTAGATCCTGGTAAGAGACATTTGCGGGCAGAAGATATCGCATAGAGAACAAATTCGTAATATGCTCAACCCCGTTTCCATATTCCCGGACAAAAATCCGCATAGATGTATTTTCTATAGGCATTATATAGTCTGTTTCCCCGAACGCAATGGCCGACCAAGCCACTTCACCAGGACCATATTTGTCCGTATAGTATAGCCTGACACTTTTGCCGCCGTAATTACAGGAACCGCTTTCAATCCCATCGCACCAGTACCCTTCCGGATAACCACAAATCGGCATCTCGATAGGTGAATATCCCTCAACTAGTCCAAAATTGAGAAAATCGCATGCTACATAGTTGGCACCCATGCAGTAGCAATCCCATAAAGAGACATCGTCGCGATTTGACAGATACGGATAGTCACTATAAATATCCGTATGTACGAAGCCCATCCTCAAAAGCGAATCTTTCTTGTCACCTCCGATTTCACAGTGATCCATAAACACGTCGAATGAACTGCTCGATTCTTCACTGCTGGAACTGCCGTCATCATCTTCGCTGGACGATGAATCTATTTCTTCTTCAGAACTAGACGATTCAACATCTTCTTCGGACGAGGAACTTTCTGCTTCGGAACTGGAGGATTTTATGCTTTCGGATGAACTGCTGATTTTTTCGGAAGAGGATGATTCTATAGTTTCTGATGAACTAGAGCCTTCACTTAGACATTCTGGAAGTGTTTCGCCACATTCATCGTCATTTATGATTTCGCCACCCCAGCCATCTTCATGAATCAAATCCGCTTTTTCGCAATAAGCGATGCTTTCCATGCAAGCATTGTCACAATCTTCCTCAATCTGTTTTAGTTTTCTTTTCAATTTTTCACCGGTACAATAATCGCACAAGGTTTCTACTCTTAAGTAACCACTTGCGGAACCAGAACTATCTGCACAATTTTTTACAACTCTACCTGGATGTATTGTAAAAGCAGACCCTTCACCTCCTTTTGCAACACATTTATCTCGATACTCAGCCTCTAGTTTCTGGTTAAGAGAATTGACACGTTGCAGTTTTTCATCTTCCGTCAAGTTTGCATATCCATATTTATCTAAATTTTCACAATGAATATGAGCAAAAAGCAGCGATGCAAAGGATAATATTATTATTAAAAAAAATTTCATCATTTGCTCCCTTTTAGTTCTTTCATAATCTTTTCATACACTCTATTACTAATTTCTTCCTGACATTTTTTTTCATTTTTCTTATAGTTCTCTCCAAAACAAGGCCCATTCATTTCTCGTATTCTAGCCTCAACGGCCCCGTCCAGAAGATTGTTGTGCATAAGGCTGTCCAAAATAAAGGCCACATCATTTTTGTACTCAACAGAATCTAGTCTAGAAGCACAAGTCCCGGATTCCCTACAAATCTTCCCAACAATATCCATGAATAGCTCGGTATCCTTAGAGTAACTCCATCTTTTCACAAATTCCTTTTCCGCAGCTTCGAATGCTCTAATGCCAACCATAATGGAATCAGATTGGTCAATATCCTTATATCTGAGGATTTGAGAGCTGTCTAATGGGATTTTTGGATCATTTGCCTTGGTCATTTTTTTTACGCGCGTTTCTCTCACAGAAACTCCCATTTGCTCTTGCCCCTGGGATTCATCTTTTTTATCCGAGCATCCCGCGTTCAACAACGCAAATGCTATAGAGAATATCAAATACTTCATGTTCATACAAAATTCTCCCACGTTTAAAATAACAATATTTTAATCAAATTCAAAGTAAAGTTTTTACAAACAACTTATTTTACCATAAAAATCTATTATTTCTCCACCACGTGGCCGGAGAGCTCCCGGAAATCGTTCGTTTTGTACAAGGTAACGCCAGGGGAAACCAGGTGGTACACCGACTGCACGGCGAGCGCTTCCAAGTTGAATTCGAAGGAATCCAAGCGGATGCGGTAGCTGTCCGTAGAATTGTCGAACGAGACCATGTAAGGCGGGCGCGGAATCTTGCCCTGGTTCGCAAGCGACATCAGCTCGACTCCGACCCTGTCGTTCGACACCACCCACGCATCCACAGGCGGGATTCTCTTCACGAGCGACATTAAAATCTGCCTATAGCGAGCGTGCGCATGCGGTTCCAGCGAAAAGTCATAAGGGCTCGCATGCGATGCATCGGTCGCCTCGAACACCTCGAGCCCCACCTTCTTGAGCCCTTTCAAGCGGTCCCTCGACCACATGCTCATGTGATACGGAGACACAAAGGCAATCCTCGTCAAACCCTTTTTCTTCAAAAAACGCCCGACAGTGCGCCCCGGGACGCCCGACAGTGCGCCCCGGGAATTCACCAAAAGCGAGATTAAAAAACGCAAATCGCTTCTCTTTTTTCAGCGCACGCGGGATATCGTACAGCGGGTGTTCCCACCACACCGCCACCGGGAAGCGCGTACACGCCAGCTCCGCAAAAAGGCGGTTCACGTTGAACACCAGCATCGTCGAGACGACCGCGCCAAAGCACCCGCGACAATTCTCCATCTCCACGCGGTTGCCACCCGCATCCAGGAACACGCCGCCATCCTCGAAATAGCCGAGCAGCTTCACCTTAAGATTGTTGCGGTGCGCCTCCGCGTACACCTTCTGCATGAACGTGAGCTCGCGTTCGCCGAGGCAGCTGAAGTCCCCGCCCGGGTTGCAACGCATGATGAGCAAAATTTCTTTTGTGCCCGCCGCGGAACGCGTACTGCCGAAATAGTAGCGCCCCTTCCCCTTGCGCTCGAGCACCCCCTTGGCCCGCAACGCCTCCAGCGTGCGCCGCATCGTGCCCGCCGAAGTCTCGAAAGCCGCGCACAAGTCCTTTATGGAAGGCAGCGGGCTATCCGCCGAAATCTTGCCGGATTTCCAGTCGTCCAGCAGCAGGCGCTCCAGGCGCGCACTCTCGCGCTCGTGAACCGCCACCGCGATTTCGGGCTTGCGGCCCCAAAAGTAGCCGTTGCCGTGCTCCGCATAAATCTTCCCCTGGGCGACCAGGCTCTTGTACGCCCGGAAAACCGTGAACGTGGACGCCCCCGAAGACGCCGACACCTCGCGCACCGAAGGAAGCCGGTCCCC
>CACXKY010000152.1 GCA_902768325.1 Fibrobacter succinogenes | reverse complement strand
CGTCGTGCTGGGAGCCCTCTATGTAGGCTCACGTTACGGCAGTTTGGCATTGGGTGCCATTTCTGGCATCGGTCTTGCGATTCTCGTTTTGGGTTTCGGCTTAGAACCAGGTTCCCCTCCCACCGATGTCATCTACATCATCATTGCCGCCGTCACCTGCGCGGGCATCATGCAGGCATCGGGCGGCATGGACTGGCTGATACAGATGGCGGAGAAGTTGCTGCGCAAGCATCCAGACCGCATCACCTTCCTGGCTCCGCTGTGCACGTTCTTCCTGACGGTGCTGGTGGGTACGGGGCATGTGGTCTATACGCTGATGCCCATCATCTGCGACATTGCACTCAAGAAAGGCATACGCCCGGAGCGCCCCTGCGGTGTGGCTTCCATCGCCTCGCAGGTGGGCATCACCTGTTCGCCCATCGCTGCCGCCGTGGTGGCTTTCGTCACCATCTCGAATGCCAACGGCTTTGATGTCACCATTCCCGGCGTGCTGATGGTGAGCATTCCTGCCTGTATCTGTGGTTTGATGGCTGCCGCTGCTGCCAGCTATCATCGCGGACTGGATTTGGACAAGGATCCCGTGTTTCAGGCCAAGCTGAAAGATCCTGAGCAGCGTGCCTACATCTACGGTAACAATGCCACGACGCTTGATATGCAGATTCCGCAGTCGGCCAAGAATGCCGTGTTCATCTTCCTCGCTGCCCTGCTGGTCATTGTGATGTTCGCCGTCTTCCCCAGCCTGTTGCCCTCGTGGGACGGCAAGCCGCTGAAGATGAACATTGTCATTCAGATTGTGATGATAGCCGCTGCGGCGCTGATGATTATCTTCTGCAATGCCAAACCAAAGAAGGCCGTGGCAGGTCCCGTGTGGCAGAGCGGTATGGTGGCAGTGGTGGCCATCTACGGCATCGCATGGATGGCCGACACTTACTTCTCAAACTACATGCCCGAAATACAGTCGATGCTGGAAAGTGTTGTGAAGGACTACCCGTGGTCTATCGCCATCGTGTTCTTCCTCGTCTCGGTGCTCATCAACTCACAGGGCGCTGTGGTGGTGTCGATGCTGCCGCTGGCTTACTCGCTGGGCATCGACGGTCCCGTGCTCTTGGGCGTGCTGCCGAGCGTCTACGGCTACTTCTTCATTCCCAACTATCCTTCTGACATCGCCACCGTGAACTTCGACCGCTCGGGCACTACCGTCATCGGCAAGTACCTGCTGAACCACAGTTTTATGCGGCCGGGCATGGTGAGCGTCATCGTCTCGACCATCGTCGGGACGCTGCTCGTGAAGATTTTCTACTAGTCCTTTACGCAGCGGACGTAGCCGTAGTAGATTCCATCATGGATTATCACGTCCATCTGGTTGCACACGAACTTGGCGAGATAGAAGGAGGCCTTACCCCCAAGTACGGAGATTATCAAAGGATCGTTGTCGACAAGCATGGTGCCCACGCCCTCGTCCCTGTATTCCACGTTGCCCAGGGAATCCTCGTACATGTAGCCGCCCGGGAGCAGGGAGAACCCGAGGTCGTCCGTCCCGTTCATGCTTTCGCCCTTGTAATCGGCCCACCCGTCGACAGCCTTCAGCGCCATCGCGGCCGGGGACCGCACCTCTTTCGCGCTAGCGAACAGGCTGCGGAAATCCGAGGAATCGGGCAGGCGCCAGCCCTTGGGGCAAACAGAAAGTCTGTTCGCGAGCGGGTATAGCCTGCCGTACTTGTCGCAGTTCTCTTCCTTGCCTTCGTAGCAGGGAGCAAGTTCGTTCAATGTGTAGTCCCTGTACTTCAGGTTTTCCGCCATCCATATCCGGTCGCCGATTTTGACCGTGCGGTACGTGCGGTTGTCGCGCTGGTCGGTGAGCGTGCCCGTCACGGAATCGTATTCGCTGTCCCTGCCCCTGCGCTTGTCACCCGAGTACTGGTAAGACCACTCGCCGTTTTCGCACTTGAACGAGACCTCGTCATCTTCGACAAAATAGACCTCGCCCTCGCGCGCCGCTACACACTTGGGAAGGTCCGCCACAGTCTTCACGACATTCTTGCCCGACGGCGCGAAGGATTCATCGTCGTCACCGCAGGCCGCGAGAGCCGTCAATGCGGCAAGCGCCCCGATAAACGGCAGCATGGAACGTGACAAGGACATCATAAACGCAGACCTCCAGTTTTTCGCACAAAATATAGCGAAAAGACAGGGATCAGGCGGAAGCCGCGTTGTCGAGCACCACGTTCACGTAAGTCTGGTAAGGGATGCCCGCGGCGGCGGCCTTGCGCTTGATCGATTCCACCGTCTTGACCTTAAGCCTTATGGAATACATCTTTTTTTCTTCCTTGGCCTCGGCAATAGCGCGACTGATACGCGCAATAGATTCCTCTAGCATCTCCTTGGGCAGCCTAACCTTCTCGCGCTTTTTGCACTTCGTCTTCATGAGCTCTCCTTATGGTTATTACGCACCCTCCCTATTGTAGAAAATGTATATACACTTGTCAATACACATTACAATACAAATTGTAATACACGCTGTTCACTCATCATCATCTTCGGCGATTCTGAGCTCTTCTTCGTACATTTCCTTATGCGGAGCATATTCGCTAGGAATAACATACGACAGGTATTGCAAGAAATTCCTGTAATCCTCTTTCGCGAACTCGCTACCCATGCCAGAAACGCCTCCAAGTACGACATCTGAATAGTGGTCTAGTACATGGAGATTCCGTTCATGGCGGAACATCAATCTGTACATCATTGCGGCGGCTTGATCCTGCTGTTGGCTCATAAGTTCATTAAGCCCCGCTATTGATTCCAAGAGTTCCTTTGGCAACTCAAATTCTTCTTTGTTTTCTGCCATAATAGCCCCTTTATTCGCACGATATGCGCAAATACGTTAAAAACGGTTTTAATTGCGTCTGCACTGCAGGCACAATTTGAGTTTGTTTTGTTTTGGGAAGCTCTTGCAATGCTGTTGGCGAGGGCTTTCCTCGGCGTTACCTGGCGCGGCTTTCGCCACACACTCGAATAGGTCGTGTTCCTATCAGCTATCCAACAACATCAACAAGAAGGTTGATGAGCCCCGCCGCGGATGCACGTACGGGCCGCAAGGCCTATGCCGACTGTCGCAGGGATTGTCGTAATACGGGGATAAATATACAAAGAGACCAGCGGGAAGTCAACACCCGCGCTATTCTTCGACGGCTTTCCATCCGCGATTTTTGCGAAGGTCTTCGTCTTCCCATATTTCATGGGGCCACACTTGGATTTTATTTCTCAATAATTTCCCAATGGCCATTCTTGCGAGCACCGACTCTACGGATGAGGCCGAGTTCCTGAAGTTTTTTCAAGTTCTCACGAACAGTATCGCGGTGCTTATTTGTTAACGACGCTAAATCATCATAAGTATAATTGTTGTTTTCTTTAACCAAATCCAATAGAACTTGTTGCGTCTTATTTATAGGCGGATTTATAGGCGGATTTATAGGCGGATTTATAGGCAGGTTTATAGGCAGATTCGCCCCACCTATATTCCATTTACTAGCAAGTTCCTTATACTGGTCGCTTGCACGGCATTCAACCGTAAGCCCGCCAAATTCGGCCTTTGGCTTAGGGAGCTTGGAATCAGTTTCTTCGCAAGCCAATTCAATGTTGTAATAGCCACGCCCCCAGCTTTCCACGTAGCCGCTCTTAAAAAACACATTGGCGATATTGGGATTACGCGGTTTAGAAACATGCTTTTTGAAAAGGTCCTTCACCTTCACTTCTTCAGGCATGTTGCCCGGATTCCACATCCAAATACGGTCAGAATAAATCTTGATTTGGATAGGAGTCGTTTCAGTGTAATCCTTATGGACGACGGCGTTCAACAACAATTCCCTGAAAGCGTCGGGCGGGAAAAAGAACCGCTCCTGGCGATTGATTCCCTCGTAACTCACCAACGCCTTCATGTATTTCGTGAAAATCAAGTCCATCGCCCGCTCGACCTGAATCAAAAGCGGTCCATGGATTTCGTCTTGGTACAAAATATCCGCTTCGGTCGCGAAAAAGCCAATCTTTATATACGCTCCCGTAACCCAGCTTTCCGGGTCAGGATGGAAACACATCATGGCCGCACGTGTCAAATGGCTACCTTCGGTGCAGCGGAGATTCTGGAGAAGATTCTGCACCGAGACTCCGGCAGCCTTTTTATCGAGACGTTGCGATTCGACCGCCTTTTCCCTGAACAACTTTAGCGCTCCGTGATCCAACTCCTTCGTCGAAATTCCAGGGACAGGAACGGAATCCCAGGTGCGCCCCTGCATGAACAAAGTCAACCTGTTTATCTCGACACCGCTCAATTCTTGCACCGTGGAGCCAGAACGCTTGTAATAGCGGCCCCTGTAGCTAATCGGGACCGGATACTTGTCCACCTTGATTTCAAAGTAATCCAACCCACCAGCATTGAGCAGTCGCATCTCGCAAATGACGCCCATCGTGTTGCGAATCTTATTCGGAATCAAAAAGCGACCCGCCTTCGGTATTCGCGAATGCGCAAATCCATTTCAGGTATTCATCTTGCCAAGACTGTTTAAATTCAGCGTATTGACATTCTTTAATCGAAACTTTCGTAGCCATGCAGCCTCCATGTAGCCGCGTTCGCGGCTGGTTGATGTTAGAGGCGTCCCCTTATTCCTGCACCGAGGTCAAAAATTTTGACCTCGATAAAATCGGAATAAAAAAAGACGCATTTCTCCATTAGACGGAGAAACACGTCGGGCATTAATGTACCTAATATTCAGAATCTTGGCTAGGGGGGCAAGAAAATTTTACAAGAGGAACTTGTAAGCAATCCTTACAAGTTGGGAACCACGAAAGGGTGAACTTATGTTCTCCCTCTATTTCGTAAACACCGTTTACGAAAT
>CACXKY010000151.1 GCA_902768325.1 Fibrobacter succinogenes | reverse complement strand
TAATGGTGATGGGGGTCCCTTCATCCGGGAATTCGTCGGGGAATTTGCGCGGTTTGGAAAGTTCGAAGGCGAGCCCCTGTGAACAGCAGGCGAGTGCGTCCGAAATGACGCAGCCGAAGAACCTCTGCTTGATTTCGTTATCGTAGTAGGTCGAAAATACGCCCTTCATCCGGACGCGTTTGCCGACAAAGCGCTCGGGGTATGTCACCATCTGGTAGACCATCCCGTAGACCACGGTCCCGCTCATGCGCGAAAGGTCGACGTCTATCTTTTTGGGCCCCGCGGGGTCTTTTGCCTGCGAAAAAACGGCAAGGAAAAGTGTCGCGAAAGTCGCGACAAGGAGTTTTCGAAAAGTCATATGCTTTTTAGTTTCCGCCGTTGCGGAGCATCCCTATCGAATAGAACAGGCCGAAAGCCACGATGTCGGCGGCCACGATGGTAGAGCCCACGGGAGTCCCTGCGAGGATCGCGATGACGATGCCGATAAGCGAGCATATGACCGATATGGTTGCCGCGGCAATGGTCACGGAGAAGAAACTCTTGAATACGCGCATGGCCGAAAGCGCCGGGAATACGACCAGGGCCGATACCAGGAGGGCGCCTACCAGGTTCATGGCGAGTACGATGATGACGGCTACGATAACCGCGATCAGCAAGTTGAAGGCGGTGGTGTTGACGCCTGTGGCTCGTGCGAAGTTCTCGTCGAAAGTGATGGAAAAGATCTTGTTGTAAAAAAGGATGAATGAAAAAAGGACGACGCCCGAAAGCACGATGCACAGGTAGACTTCTTCCAGTTTTAACGTGAGGATAGAAGTGGAGCCGAAAAGCGTGGTGCATACGTCGCCCGAGATGTTTGCCGAGGTCGAGAAGATGTTCATCAGCAGGTAGCCGATGGCAAGTGCACCGACCGATACCATGGCAACCGCGGCGTCTCCCTTGATGCGGGTGTTTTTCCCGGTGCAGAGCAGGAGTATCGCGACGGCGACGGTTACGGGCAAGATGAGGAACATGTTGTTCGATAGCTTCAGGACCGATGCAATGGCGAGGGCACCGAAGGCTACGTGCGAAAGGCCGTCTCCGATATAGGAATAGCGCTTGAGCACAAGCGTTACGCCCAGAAGCGACGAACAGAGCGAAACGAGTACGCCGACGATAATCGCGTAGCGTACGAAGGGGAATTCCAGGTAGAACGAGAGTTTTTCGATGAGTTCGGGCATGGCTATTTCCCCTTCACAGAAATCTGGTCGAAGTTCATCACGCGGGTGGCATCGTCCAGCGCAGCGTCCACATCGTGGGTCACCATGACGATGGTCATTCCTTTCTTGTGCAGGTCCTTGATGACGCGGTACATCGTTTCCGAAGATTCGGGATCGAGGCCTGTTACGGGTTCGTCAAGGAGAAGCAGGCGTTCGGCGGCGCAGAGGGCCCGGGCCAAAAGCACTCTCTGCTTTTGACCCCCCGAAAGTTCGCGGAAGCACGACTTGCGCAAACTTTCGGTACGGGTGAGCGCCATGCATTCCATGGCTTGCTCCCGTTGGGCCCTCCCGTAGAACGGGAGCAAGCGGTGCTTACCCTGGAATGATGACAGCACGATTTCTTCGACCGAGGCCGGAAAATCCTTCTGAACGACCGTCATCTGCGGCAGGTAACCGATTTCGCTGCGCTTGAGGCCTTCGCAGAGTTCGATGCTCCCGGATTTCGGCGAGAGAAGCCCGGCGAGTCCGCGGAGGAACGTCGTCTTTCCGGAACCGTTACGCCCGATAATGCAGAGGTAGTCCTCCACGTTCACGTCGTAGTCCAGGTCGCGGACCAGGTCCTTGTTTCCGTAGCCGAGAGTCAGCTGGCGGCATTTGATCAGAGGGATTAGTTCGTTCATATCGTTTACTTTAAAGCCTGTTTCAGGATTTCAAGATTCGACTTCATTATGGAAAGGTAATTGATTCCGGAGCGCACCTGCTCGTCGGTCACCGACTGCATGGAATTGAGCGTCAGAATCGGCGCATTCCTGGATTTCTTGCTCGCGTTGAGGACGGCGCGTGCGACATTCGGATGGCTTCCGTCAATCGTGAAGATTGCCGGCAGAGAAAGCGAATCCATCATTCCCGCGAGGAAGGCGACGGTTTCGAAACTCGCCTCGCTTTCGGCGGAACAGCCAACAAACGCGGCATAATACTTAATACCGTAATCATCCACCAGATAGCGAAAGGGGAAACGGTCCCCGAACAGAATGGTCTTTTGCGGAGCGTACGAAACCGTGGAATCGTAGGCCCAGTCAAGGTCATGAAGTTTCGAGGCGTAGAGAAGCGCGTTCGCCTTGTAGATGGGGGCGTTCGCGGTATCAATCTTCGCGACGGATTCCGCGAGGTTCTTTACCAAGATTTCCGCGTTCTTCAGCGAAAGCCAGATGTGTTCGTCGTTTTCGACTTCTTCATCGTGGTGATGGGCGGCATGTTCGTCGTGGTGCTCATGATGCTCGGCGACGTTTTCTTCGTGATGCTCAGCGCCTTCGGCTTCTTCACCGTGTTCGTGGTCGTGTTCTTCGGCTTCTTCGCCGTGTTCATGGTGGTGCTCCATGCCTTCGACGATTTCTTCTTCCTTGACGCGGTCCCCGAGGACCTTCATCAGGTTCACTTGCACGCGTCCCGCCTTCGGTGTGGCTTCAAGCGCTTTCTCGATCCATTCGTCGGATTCACCGCCCACGAATACCACCATGTCGGCGCTCGCGATAGAGGCAATATCTTGTGCCGAAGGCTTGTAGCTGTGCAGGTCGGTCCCGTTCTTGATGAGCAGTTTCAGGTTCACCGCATCGGCGTGCTCGCCCAAGATGTTCTGGAGCCAGTCGTATTGCGGGTAGATGGTCGCAACGATGGAAACCTTCTTGGACGAGGGCGTTTCCGTGTTGCAGGCGGACAGCATAAAGGCCGCCATAAAAATCAATGTTGCAATGAATGCAAACTTTTTCATAAAAGATCCTTGTCAAAAAAATGGAAAACTGTATTGATGGTATGGCTTTATGGCGACAATCAATTCAGTAACAGGATCTTCTGGGAAACAAGCGTGACGGGCTGCGTGAAAGGTAGCTTGATGCAGGCCAGTCTAAAGAAAAAGCAGCGTAGCGCTAGCACGAAGGGCGCGACGACGATTTCCATGCATACGGAAATCAGTTCCAAACAGCGGTGGATGTGGTGGCAGACGTGACAGTGTTCGCCATGGCAGTGGTGTTCCAGGTGCCTGGAAACGTAAAGCGATGCCAAAAAGACCAGCAATCTGTCGAGCAGGGTCTTAATCATGGCGCGGGCGCCTCCGTGAACAGCCAGCACAGCGCCCGAGCAAAACCGATTGCTGCTGGTCCAGTTCAAAGCCCTTGATTCGCAGTACCGAAAGTTGTAGCATCTTGAGGGCAGGGCCATCGAGGTGGAAAAACTTTCCGCAAATTTTGCAGACGAGGTGCATCTTCGCCTGGCACTTGCTTGGGCCGGTATAGCGGTACTGGAGTTCCTTGTTTTCTTCGGCGCCGACAATCTGTACGATGCCAGCCTTTTCGAGGCGGGAGAGGTTCCTGTAGATGGTACTCAGCGAAACGTTGGGCAGGTCCTGGGCAATATCGGATGCCTTGAAAATCCGGTCGGGATTTTTGACCATGAAGTCCATGATGACTTGTCGCGTTTGCGTTTTGTATTCCATTTTGCCTCGGGAATGAACCGGACCGTCCCTGCCGGAACGAATTTGCAATTCATTCGCAAATTCAAATTTAGTAAAAAAAGCGACCCCGTCAACGAAAAACACCCGCGAAATGATTCGCGGGTGTTGGTTTTTTGGGGGGAGGATTAATTTACTTCACACTAGCCGTCAGCAGTTTCGTAATTGCTGCCACATACTCAGCCGGGTTCGGGAGCGGAGAGCCTTCGGCAAGCAGAGCCTGGCCGTAGAGGGCCTTCGGCCAGTCACCCAAATCTTCCTTCGCTTCAGCCTTCTTCTTGAGCATTTCGCAAATCGGGTGCGTCGGGTTGATTTCCAGAATGCGCTTGCTCTTCGGCAAGTTCTTCTGGCCCATGGCCTTCATCATGCGTTCCATCTGTGCGCTCATGGCGTCTTCGCTGGTCACGAGGCAGCAGGGGCTATCTTTGAGGCGGCTAGACACGCGGACTTCCTTGATGTCTTCGTCCAAGACCTTCTGCAGGTTTTCGCAGAGTCCCTTGAAGATTCCCTTGTTGGCTTCTTCGGCCTTCTTTTCGTCTTCGGTCTTTTCGAAATCCACGTCGCCGCGAGCGATGTCGTGGAACTTCTTGTCGCCGAATTCGGTGAGGCTAGACATCATGAACTCGTCGATGCCGTCGCTCATGAGCAAGACTTCGTAGCCCTTGGCCTTGAAGGCTTCGAGCATCGGGTTAGACTTCACGGCGTTCTTGTCGCCGATGAGGTAGTAGATTTCCTTCTGGCCTTCCGGCATGCGCTTCACGTATTCGTCGAGGCCCACGAGAGCGTCGCCTTCGGTCTTGGTGCTTTCGAAACGGAGCAACTTCTTGAGTTCGTCAAGATGTTCCCAGTTCATGTAGAAGCCTTCCTT
>CACXKY010000150.1 GCA_902768325.1 Fibrobacter succinogenes | reverse complement strand
TTTGTGAACCCGGGGTATTTCTCCCCGGCCTGGTACAAGGTTTTCGAGAAGTTCGACAAGAACGACGCTTCCCGCTGGACGAAGGCTGTAGACAAGAGCTACGAGATTATTTCCAAGAGCCCCGGATACAGCATGGGCATGGTTCCCGACTGGATGACCCCGGAAGGCGGCTGGGTCGGCTCGGAAGGCCTGGGCTACAACGCCTACTTTGAAAGCCGCGGATTCTACAAGGACGCCATCCGCATTCTTTGGCGCTGCGCCATTGACGCCATTTGGTTCGACGAAGAACGCGCCAAGACCTTCCTCAAGAACGCGCTGAAGTTCATCAACGACAAGGGCGGCCCTACTGCAGCGAACTTCTACCAGATTGAAAAGGCCGGCGAGCTGTTGCCTGCCGAAGACAGATGGATGGAATTCAACGGCGAAAAGGATACGACAACCTGGCGCTACCGCAGGGAACATAGCCACCTCACCATCGGCATGTGGGCTACCGCGGCCATGGCTGTCGGCGAAAAGGCGGACAGGATTGCCTTCAGCGAAGAGATGGGCAAGTTCTACGAAGGCCGTGATTACTTCGGCCTCGCCAAGGATACTTCTGGCGCTCTCGAAGATACGCTCCATAACGAGATGTACTTTGACCAGTTCCTCGCCTGGTTCGGTACTTCGCTCATGAGCGGTTTGTTCGTGAACGTCATCGACGCTATCGACAACCCGAAGCAGGCAACCGTCGGCGACTCCTCCGCCTTGACGCCTCCCGCGCCTGTAAGCATCCCGCGGGTACGCATCGCCAAGGAAGGCATCAAGATGGAACGCCTCGGAAACGGAATTCTGTTCTCGGCAACGGAAACGGCTTCATGGCGCATCTTCGACATGAACGGCCACGAGGTGGCGACTGCCAATGGCAAGGAATTCATGTGGAAGGAATCCCGCAAGGGCGTCTACATGGTGAAAGCCAACGGAACCGGATTCAACCTAGCGCGGAAGGTTTACCTCCGCTAGCGGCAAGGCTTACTTAAGCGTCCGCAGAACGGAATCGATACGCCCCGTCATTTGGACCGCCCCGGCATAACCGAGGTGGTCTTTATTTATGGCCATGTTGTCTGTATAGTCATGGTCACCCATCTTGTTTTCGTCCAGGAAGGCGAAGTTCGGGAACGTATCCCTCATCGCGGCAATCTGAGCGAGCAGGGCAGGCGCTTCGCTACGGCGTAATCCAAACTTGCCGAAGCTGCCCGTATTCCTGAAATTCGGGCTCTGCGGGAATACTACGCCCAAGACATAAACATCGTGTTTGGCAGCAAGCTGAATGATTTCCCTGATTCGACCTAGAGATTCATAATAGGTGTTCGGGTGGATAGAAAGCCAGGTACTGTCATAATCCACTGTCGGATTTTCTTCCCACGAGACGCCATCCTGGCGTACATACCCCATTTCGTCCCTAAAGTATTTCGCAAAGAATTCAGACCCGTAAGAAGCTTGCGTCATCTCGGCCAATCCCTCAGGATACGCGCCCTTCCAGAAGGAATGATTCTCGTCGTACACGAATCCAGGGTAGCGCTTGTATTCATTGCGGAAGAAGTTGTAATCGGAAGCTTCGCTATAGCACCACAAGTCCAAATCCAGCGACACAAGCACATACTTGAGGTTTTTGACATGCGGGATGACATAGTTTTCAAACAGGTACTTCGAAGTATACGGCATGTTCGGAATATTCGCCATATTGATAGCAACGAACTCATCGCTCAACAAAGCCGGGATAATTCCCTCCAACATGCGCGAGGAGCCGAGCATCACCGTATTCACCGTATCCTTGTACGTCCACAGGAGTTCCAGCTTGTAGCGCAACAGCATCGGGTCTTGCCCGCAATCCGGAGTGCAATAAACGCCTGCGCTATCGATATCAAGCCCGTCATAGGCCTTGTTGTCGGCAGAGTTCGACCAGAATGCCGGATGCCACAAGTCTTCGCCTTCAACCAATTCAACAACGGCATCATCCTTGAGATCAATCAGGGCAATCTTGGGATGCGCCCCATCCGAATTCGTGAGCGTCGCAACGGCGGCCCCGCCTTCCGTACGGGGCGTCACGTTGTACACCCATTCTGTATGGTCGAATACGTAGGGCTTGGGAGCAACGACGCCATGCACCAACACGCCATTGCTATCAGCGACAAACACAATCTCGTGCGTCTTGTAATCCAAGCCGGTAGCGCCCTTGCCTACCGACGATGCAAAGTCGAGGAAAAGCGTACGCTTGCTCCCGTCCTTCGAAAGCGAAACATTGCAGGCCTGTTCGCCGGAATACCAGATTTCGTCTTTAGCCGCACCGCCATCCGCTGGCGTTATGTGGGCGCGCAGCCGCGACGAGCCCGAAACGGCAAAGCGGTTGTCGCCACTGACGCCCCCATGGTAGGCGCCATCAAAAAGCTTTTCCGGCGTTCCAAATTTTCCATTAGAGAACTTCACCTGCCATGTAGACTGAGAAAGGAACGTTACATCGTCCTTGTTGTCGGCGGCAGAAGTCACGTACACAATGACGGTATCGCCATTCGGCAAGACGCGCCAGCGCGGGATAACGGCACTTTCCACATTCAGCTTTACAAGGCCGCTACCGGTCGGGTCCATACGGCGCACGTAAACCGACGAATTGGCCTTAGTCCCTTCGAGTCCCGTACAGAACGCCACGTAATTGCCGTCCGGAGAAATGTCCGGATGGTACGCATCGATATCGTCTTCGATTTCAACAACCGAGGGGGAGCCCGCCGTATAATCGATATAAGCGAGATTCCCCGTCACCTCGTTACGGAAGACGAGCTTGGACTTGTAGGCGCCCGTAATACCGCGAATTGTTATGATGTTGGCCAGCGGGATAATCCGGCTGTTTACCGCCTTGCCCTTGCCGTCTATCCACACGGCATCGGGAATCGGACCGACCGCCAGGCGGAAGCCAACATATTCTGTATGGCTCGCCGACGTGACCGCGTAAATGTCACCGCGGGAATAGATCTTCAAATCTTCTGCAGGGGTCCGGAACCCGCCGCCCTTCACGACACGCTGCCCAAGCCCGTCGCCTGCGGAGGCGCCCGCAAAATTCGTGACCGGACCTTCGCCAAAATTGCCAAGCCAGTCGTTGACCCATTCCATCACATTCCCCGCCATATCGCAAAGGTGCGTCGGGCTCGGAGTAGAACAGACGGGGTGCGCCACGTTGGACGATGTCCCGCCGTTCCAGGAATTGCTGACATCCCAGTTGGTCTGCGCCGCAAAGGACCATTCGGCCTCCGTGGGCAAACGGTACGCTAATACCGTCGGGCGGAACGTAAAGCCTTCCAGGTTCGAGCAATGCTTATCATGGTCGATGGTCGCCTTGGCGTAGGTATAGGCCGTATCCATCCCGGCCGCCTTGCTTTTCGCATTCGCGTACAGCACCGCATCGTAATAGGTGACATCCGCTGCCGGCATGGAATCTTTTGTACACGGGATTTCAAGTCCCGAGACGTCTTTCATCGTCTTATTGAAGTCGCTGCACGTCACTTCACTGACACCCAAGAAAAAGTCGTAAGAGAAGGCGACCTTCATCTTGGGGCGTTCATTGCTCTTGGCCGAAATGTCTTCGGTACCGACATAGACATACTTCCCCGCAGAGCCAATCTTTTCAAAACCGGCGATGGAATCGGGAAGCGGCAAGATTTTTTCTGAACTGGAGCTAACAGCAGACGACTCGGCAGAAGAACTGCTAGAGCCTTCTTCGGAAGACATTTCCGGAACGTCCTCGGCACGCGCCAACTTTGCATTGTCGCACCCGGCAATAAACAGTATGCAAAATACAAATGGAACGATATACAAAAAAAATCTTTGCTTCAAGTAATAAACCCCAATCTTATCGTCTCCTAAATATATATCTTTCTAGCATGATCGAGAACGTCCACCACCTTATAAAAAAGCTATCCCCCCTCATGGAGGAGGAATCGGAAATTTTCCGTGAGCTAGCTCTCTTTTTTGGGCACGGAGCGAAGATCGAAACCGACCGCGAAGACCTTTCCAAGTTCCTGGGGCGCAAGCGCCTCTACCGCATTATCCGGCTAGCGGGAGCAAGTTACAAGGACTGCGCCTACCAACTTATCGACAATTACCCCGAGGCTTTGGAATCGCTCGGGATGTTGCGCTACTACAAATCCCCGACGAGCAAAATCGAATGGGAAGAAATCGAAAAGGCAGAGATTGCCATCGGTGGCGAACTCACGATGAACGCTTACGGATGGCAGCCGGACGCCTGGACCGCCTTTGAAAATAGCGCGCCCGTAACAGACGCGCAAAACCCGTACGAAATGGTCGCCCTTATCGCGTTCGATTTTGGAGACTAGTTCAAGAATTCAAACAGGGTGATTCCCGGCAGCTTGCCCTTGCGGCTCACCAGGTATTCCAACAACGGCTGTTCCACGACCTGCTTGCGCAGCGAAGAGGCGTGCCTCAGCTTGGGCGCTTCACCAGGCTTCATGACAATGAATCCCGTATGCGTCGCGTCGATTTTATCAGACTTCGCGACAAACGCAACGCCGAACACCTTCAGGCTATCGCCACGCGTGTTCTTCGCCCATTCACAAGCTTTTGCGTACGGAAGGTAGCGCAAGTCCATCTGCGGGTC
>CACXKY010000149.1 GCA_902768325.1 Fibrobacter succinogenes | reverse complement strand
AGTTCTGAGAAGTCGAGTTCTTCGACAGGTTCGAAGAGCAGTTCGTCCGTAAAGCCTGGTAGTTCTGTTTCTTTTGCATTATCCTCTGCAAGAAGCTCCTCGTCATATACGGAGTGTAAGGAAGAGGGGAAAATGATTTCGAGGTACAATTCGGAAACAGGCATGCATGATTGGTACATCTGCCAGGACAGTGTCTATGTGCTGCTTGTTTTGTCAAGTTCATCTGCGCAGCCCCGCAGCAGCTATATCGACATGGATAGCCTTTACAACAGCACACTGTCTTATGGAGAGTTCAAGGACCCGCGTGATGGGCAAACGTACAAGACTATTGTTGAAAAGCCTGGGTGGGTGAGTGTCCCCGAATTCGAAGTGTTCGCTCAGAATTTGAATTATGGTGTCCAGATAAAGCTCGATGCGACTGAATTCGACGATTCCAAAGTCGAAAAGTATTGTTACGATGATGATCCGTGGTACTGTGACAACGGGTTCGGCGGGTTGTACAGCTGGAGCGAGGCGATGGGGCTTCCGAAGGCCTGCGACAGCGTATGGACGGGAACGACTCCCGCCTGCCCGGACTCGATATTCCCGGGATGGAAATACGAAGAAGAATGGCGTGATTTGATGATTCAGGGAGCCTGTCCGGAAGGATGGCATGTGATGAACGAGACGGAATGGAGGGCGTTGATGGCTTTGGATGTTACGGAATCCGGCTTCGACATTACTTCGAAGGTTTCTGCCGGTCGCAATAGAGATGCAAATGGAACGGGCTTTTCTGCTTTATATGGCGGTATGACGGAGCTTCCTACGCAGTACGTACGTATAGTGGAATTGGGGGTCTATCAGCTGCCCCTTGAGCATGAAGCCGAAAGGCATAAATCTGTAACAATGAGTCGTCAATCGAATGTTAGTTATAAGGGTGTTCACTATAAAAAAGACGGTCTCTCCGTCCGCTGCGTAAAGGATTACTAGTCCTTAATCATTGACAATCAAAGTTTTAAACAAAAAAATCGGGCTATATGAAAAAGTCCATTGGGGTTATTATGTCCAAGAAAAATAACAAGAAGTCTACCAAGAAAAACCGCAACAATTACAGAATCGAGACATAGCAATTGAATTATATTTACTCGCAGACAATTGTCTATGGAGTTTTCATGTCATACGACAAGCAGGAACGTATGTCCGCTCTCGAGGAATCGGACGAAGTCTTTTACGCCAAGATGCAAAAGGGCTTGGATGACGTGCGCAATGGTCGCATCACGCCCCTAAACGATGTTTACGCCGAACTCTCCAAAGCCATCTCCAAAATCAAAAATGGAGCGCAAGTAGCTGATGCCGAAAAATTCATCAAAGGATTGATGAATTCATAGCACCTAAAATGCCCCATCATTATCCCTATTATTGGAGAAAAAGCAAGGTTAAGGGGGTATATTTTGTAGAAAAGTCAAAACAAGCACCGTTAAATGCCTGTTTTATAAAAATCCTCCGTAGGGGAGGATGCTACAATTCCAGGATTTTCAAGTAGTCCATTCGACTATTCAAAATGCGGACAACTAGTACCTTATCAAATTCAATTCGATAAAAGACAATACAATTCGATACAGATAAACAACGAAATCGGCTCAACGAATCGACTTTGCCTTTTAAGGAAGGACCTATTTCAGGGAAAACCGCAAGGTTGTTAATGGCATCAAGGATTTCAAGAACCTTTTCGTTCGCCGCTTGAGGACTGCCCAATTCAGAGTCTATATACGTTTTGATAGAATCTAAATCCTCGGAGGCCTTTGGCGAAAATATGATGACGGGCATCTACACCTCATATTTCTTTCGCACATCTGCAGCAGAAAGCCATCCACCTTGTTCAGCGGATCGTTCGCCCTCGGCAAGAGCCTTCTGGAGTTTCAATGCTGCGACCATCCTTTCATATTCCTTGATATCGATGACGACATAGCAACCTCGACCGTTCTTGGTCAGGAATACCGGAGATTCATCGGACACGTTCTGAAGAACCTCATTGTAATTTCGCAAATCGGACACTGGCAAAATGCAGGGCATAGGTAACCTCCGTCCTAATTATACATATTTTTAAGTAAAATTACAAGTAAAAATTTAAGAAAAATTAATTGAACAAAAAAATCCTCCGCGGGGGAGGATTTGCACTTAAAAGGGGAGGGGTGTCATTCCCCGACTTGCAGTTTCAGGGTCTTTCCGGCGGGGTTGCGGACGACGTAGACGCCGCTCCCGAAGCCGGCGATCTTGAGTCCGGTCTTGATGTCCGTGAGCGTTGCGCCGGCGTTCAGGCGGATGTTCCCGAGTTCGGAGCCCATCAGGTCGAATACCCTGTAGCTGCCCGCGGCCCTTGCGAAAGCGTTTGCCATGCCCGCGGCTCCGGTGCCGTTTAGGGCGTTTTTCGGCACGATGCCCGTGGTTCCGTTCCGGATGTCCTCAGCGCTTCCTTCGCTTTCACCAAAGGCAATCCAGTCGAGGTTCACGTAATCGCTTGTCACCATCACCTTGAGCACGTGCTCGCCCGTGGTGAGTTCCTTGGTGGTCGTTCCCTTGAAGGTGCCGTAGGTGTCGAAATCCCCGGTGCCCGCGAGCGCGAGCGTGTCGGTAATCGGCTCGTCGTCCATAAAGAGTTGCACGCCCGTGTTGTCCATGCCGCTTGCATAGCTGAGCTCGAAGGGGAGCTTGCCACCCGCCTGCACGTTCACGGTGTATTCCAGCCATTCGCCCTTCTGCGTGTAGCCCACGGCAAATCCGTCATCTTTTTTCACGATATCGACGCGGTCTTCGCGGTATTCGCCGCCCTGGTTCTTGGTATCCATATCGTAGTAGGCCTTGCCGGCACCGCCCACGTCGTAGTTCTCGAAGTCGATGAAGTTGGCCGTGCCCTCGACCTTCGCGCCCACGACCGGCAAATCGCATTTTGCCTCGGGGTCGCTGAGTTTCGCCTTGCAGAACGGTCCCTGCGGAATGGAAGTCTTGCTGTTCTCGAATTCCCAGTAGTCCGCCTCGAAATCGCCCGCGAACACGAAGAACACGTCGTGCTTGCCGACCGCACCGGTCAGCGGCACCGTCACGAGGCCATCGGCGCTAAATTCCGCCTTGCCGACGATTTCGCCATCCACCTTGTCCAGGCGCACGGTGATGCTCGACGCCTTCTTGACGCTCAGCACCGACGCCGAGAAGCTTTCCGCGCCCGCGTCGCCGAATTCCACGCCGCTAATCTTGGTGTATTTTCCTTCGGAAAGATTGGTGATGACCGTATTGCCGGCGGTACCGCTCTTACGGACTCTCACGTCTTCGCCCCACGACATGGTTTCCGCTTCCACGCGCTTGTACGGGTCGAAATCTTCCAGCTGGGCCACGCCATTATCCGGCCAATAGTCAATCTTTTGAATAGTGCCGTCGGCGTTATACTTCATTTCGGAAAGGCCGACAGAACGACGCTCCTTGTGTTGATATTTCTGGCCCATCTTCTCGGACTTGTAACGCCAAAGCTCGTAATTCAGGCCGAAAACGTAGGATTTCCCCTTGAAATCGATGATACCCGGGTGGTTTCCGTTACTGCGCGAAGAATGCGGCATGATGTCGCCCTTGTAGGTCCAGGGGCCAGTAATCTTGTCGCTCATGGCATACCCGATACCTTCGGCACAGCAGGTGGATGCGAAAGTCATGTAGTAGTTGTTGCCGTGCTTATAGACCCATGGGCCTTCCTGATAATCTTTGATCTTGGGGTAGGTGACGATGGACCCCTCGGTACTGGTCATGTCCTTATTCAACTTGATCATGTACAAGTCGGGGTTGCCCCAGTACATGTAGGCCTGCCCGTCGTCGTCAATCCAAACGGTAGGGTCGATATCGTTCCAGTGCTCGCGCTGCCAGACCAGCGCCTTGTTCAAAGGTTCCTTGAAGGGGCCATAAGGGTTGTCCGCCACCAAGACGGAAATGCCGTTGCCGTGAATGGGGACGTACATGAACCACTTGCCGTCCCGCTCGATGACCTGTTCTGCCCAGGCTCCGTTGGTTTTTGTGCTCCACTTGATGTCGTCCAAGCTCGCTACGGCACCGTGGCTGGTCCAGTTGACCATGTCCGTGGAAGTGTGCAACAGCCAGTCGTACATCATGAACCCGTCGGCATTGTCCTCGTCGTGGGTCGTGTACAGGTAAACCGTATCCCCATGGACATAGGGCGCCGGGTCCGCCGTATAGTTCGTCGTGATTACAATTTTCTGAGCGAAACCCGTACAAGCCAAGGCCAATACGGAAGAAACGAATAAGATATTTTTCATCTTAATCTCCAAACATGTTATACACCAGAGATAAAGATATATCGCGAAAAGCCCCGCGGAATACCACGGGGTTAACTTATCATTGACAATTTTTCAAAAGGGGGGAAGGCTCCCCCTGCTTGCAGCCTTGCCTTGTTGTCACCCTGGAGCGCAGCGATAGGGTCCAAGGCAAGTCTTCCAGCACCCCCTCTGCGGGCGCTCGCCGCCCCGCAACGCCCCGGCTTCAAAAACGCTCCGGCTCAGCATGCTCCGCACGCTCGCATGGCCTCGGGCTTCGCCCGACGAATGTTCGCTTAGCGGCCAGGCATTCGCCGTCGCTTTAGTGCAGGCGCGGTTCAAGCGATTCGATTTTGTAATTGTTGCGAGTGGATTTTTTTGCCTTGGAAGCAGACTTCTTGGTATTCTTGTTGTTGGATTTGATGTTCTTGGACATGATTTTGCCTTTTTTTGTTAAAATTCACCTTGGGATTTTTTGAAAAATCCCTATTTGCATTAAAAGCCGCACGCAAAAAAAACGTGTGGCGTCAAAGAGTTTTGTATGGATTATTCAACCATCACGCAGCGAACGGACGTTCCATGTGTTTTGTAAATGCTCTGCAAAGCATTTCCTGTAGAAGATTTGCTTTGAGAACCACTCAGTGCCGCAGGTTTATCTAAAGAACCTTCTTCCGGATAAAACCAATATGTCGTTTCGTTTAAATTTCTAAACTTATAATTCCAATTGTATCCAGCGCCAATCAAGCTGTATCCGCTGTAGTTGTGCCCGCCAAATCCCATTGCACGAACCCCCTTCACACCCGCATCATTTCCGTCAGCATGAACAACGATGTAAAAATCATCATATGTCAGCAAACGCCAGCCATCAGGGCAAACACCCTGGTGCTTCGGCTTAATCTGGTCGGCACAGCTCTTTGTATTGCATTCGCTCGGCAACAGCATCATCTCGGCCCACTGGTAGAGGGCTCCGTAGCGGTCGCAATTTGTGGTATCGTCATTATAGCAATAGCGTTCAATTTTCGAATCATTCGATTGGTCCTTTGCACCATCGACCATTTCCCCGATGTTCAGATTTTCCGCCATTACCGTCACGGAAGCGGCCTGTCCATCCTTGTTCTCTCCATTGATTGTCAAATAATAATACTTACGCCCGTTTCGTTTATCAGTAAACTGCTTATACGCACCAGAAAGAAGGCTATCCGACGAAAAAACCTTTTGATGATTGTAAGGTACATATTCACTGCTGCTGGACAAGCTCGAGCTCGACTTCGGTGTGACGCTAGAGGAAGAGGACTTTTCATTGCTACTGGACACACTTGTCTCGCTGCTGCTCGACTTCGGTGTGACGCTGGAAGAAGAAGACTTCGTACTGCTGCTGGAATCTTCTTTTTTGATTGAAGAACTACTCTTGTTGTCACTAACGGAGCTAGAAGAATTTTTGGAAATTTTTTCACTGCTAGAACTT
>CACXKY010000148.1 GCA_902768325.1 Fibrobacter succinogenes | reverse complement strand
GCTCGGCCTCTCCGACGACTACGCCCTCGCTTACTACAAGAGCCAGGAAGCCGCAGGTTCCTTCCTCCCGAACGAAGGTGCCGTGCTGATTAGCTTGTCTGACAAGGTGAACCTCTCCGAACAGGCGATTGAAATCGGCAAGGAATTCCAGAAACTCGGCTTCAAGATTTACGCTACCGAAGGTACCGCCAAGTTCTACGAGAAGGCCGGCGTCAAGTGCGAAGTGGTGAACAAGATCGCCGAAGGCCGCCCGAACGTCCTCGACATCATCCTGAACAAGCAGGTGAACCTCATCATCAACACGCCGTGGGCAAAGCGCGACGCCATCAAGGACGAAAGCGCTATCCGCAAGGCCGCCATCAAGTACAAGGTTCCGTACATCACGACCCTCGCCGGTGCCTACAACACCGTGAAGGGCATCGCCGCCGCCCGCAACGGCCACGGTGCGGTGAAGAGCCTGCAGGAATACCACGCAAGCATTGAAGAGATCTAAGGATTAGGGGAGAGGGGAAAGCCTTCCCCTCGCTTCAGCCCCGACCCCGCCCTTATAATCACGCCCACTCATATGAGTGGGCGTTTTTTGTATAACCCACCCAGTCGGGTCTTCCGCTACCCCTTCTAGCGGGTGCTCAAACGCCGCACCCGCAAAACCATGCAAGGCGAGTGCCGCAGCCATGCTTGCATGGCTATGGCCGAGCCGCAGGGGTTTCTGTAACGCCCGGGCTTACCTGTTCATCCCGCCTTAAAAAACAAAAGGACCTCAGAAAATATGCTGAGGTCCATTTGCCATTCTCAAAAAATCAATTATTAATTTTATTCAGGAATTCTGGTTTGTGTCGAAAAGGGCCTTCATTTCCCGGAACGGGCAGCATTGACTTCTGCTGCGATTTCTTCGTCGGTCATCATCGGTGTCTTGGGACATGAATCGATGAATTTCTGGACAATGCTACGCTTAGACCGCACAGTCCATCCCATGCGATTCGCCAGCGTTTCCATGATGCTCAGATCCTGGGTCGGTATTGTCAGAACTAAATCTTCCATATAAACCTCCCTCATAATATACATTATTCAGGCTTGTGCTGCCAACCCCTTCCAAACTGGAATACCTTGTAGGATTTACAAAATGGCGGAAATCCACCATTTTCTTCACAAAATCGTGAAAAAATTACACCTCGTCGCTAAAAGAGGCGGGGTGTTTTCTTTTGCTTGCGGGTGAAATTATATTTTGTCCGTGAAACGTTTGGTCGCTGGAAGAACTTTAGCTTTGCTCGCTTTTGTGGCATTCGTGCTCTCCCTTATGGGGTGTGCGGTTACTTCTTCTGGAAACATATTGGGAGAGGCTGCTGTACTCAAGTACTCGAAAGGGAATAATAAATACCGCTTTATTGACGTGGGGATGACTACGGCTGAATCAGACGAAGATCATGTGATTTCGTCTCCGCATCATAGTACTACGGTGGCCGGTATTTCGGTCAATGCGAATTTTAACCTTTACTCGTTTGATTATGCGCTTGCTGGGCAAAAAGGGGGCCTGTTCCTGTCTGTCCCGATAACTATCCCGATGGATATCGGTATTCGACCGAGTTTTGTGCAGTGGATCGGCCCTTTCTATTTGGGCGCGGGAACCTCTTTTGTGGGCGGCTATTATTCCAACGGGCAGAAAGAATCTTATGAGCCTAAAGTGAAAAATCCGGAGGGCCGTTTTGATGGATTTATCTTGTATAACCTTGGTGGTGGCGCCATGTTTAATATAGGGGAGTCGTTTGCGTTGGGGGCCTATGCGAATTACGAGAGAATGGCTTTGAATAGCGGTGGCACTACGGTGAAAAGCTACGATCTTGGGCCAACCTTCGGAAATGAAGATGAAAATTATCCGGCGTATGCATTCCGTAAAAACGTGATGACTCTAGGCGTAAGCGCCTTTTTCGAGTTGAAGAACCCGTTAGTTTTTTATGCGGAGTATAGTCCGGAATCTTTGATGTATAACGATGGCTGGTGGAAATTCCGCTGGGGTGTCGTCATTCTCTATTAACAGCGTTAGTTAACAAAGAAGCCCCGTCTTACGACGGGGTGCGTTTTTATGTACGTTGCGTATTAATAATCGGGCGTTCCCAGCGTAACCCATCTGGACCCGATGCCGGTATAATCGCCTGGGTTCTTAAAAACGGACTTCTGGATGGAGTTTTCGAATGTTTCTTCCCACGGGTCAAAGAACTTTCCATCTACATAGCCGTAACGGTAAACGATTTTGGGCTGAACTCCGTACCCTCCGTTATTGCATATCCATTTATTCACGGCATTGAAGAATGCCATGGCGATTCCTTGCTTTCCGTCAATCCAGTTTGTTGCAAAGTCACGCTCTGCGAAATAGGAATAATAATAACAAGTACCCTGGTTTAAAATGCCGCAATTACGCTTCTTTTTATACCAAGGAGAACCTGAACTAAAACCAAGAATAGAGTGTATCCCGTTAAACCAGTATTCCTGATTTGATTCTCCATTTTTGAATACTCGGCAGGAATTGAATAGCGCCCAATATGTTTTTCCTCCAAAGGATTTTTCGCTAACATCACCTGAGTGCCAAATACGTTTGTTTTGGTTCCACATGGTTATTCTGTTGGGGCCTCCGTGTCCATGGTAAAAAACGAAATTGTAATTGTTCGTTTCTGTTCCTTGGAAGCGTTCCCGCGTCACTTCGCTGTCGGTGTATTGTTTTGCCGAGAATGAAACTTTGGGATAATTATCGCTTAAATTGTTTTTGAAAGAATTGACCAGGGCGTTGGCGGTTTCCTTTGCCAGGGGCAATTCGTCTTGCCAATTTTTTTCGTATTTGCTGATTGCAAATGTTATGACAGAAAATTTGGAGGGAACATTCGCGTCACCGGCGTTTGCTACGCAAAAAGCAAAAAAGATAAGTAATAGCATGACTTTATTCATAAATCCTCCTATCGGCTAACAATGGCCTTGCTTACGGGAACGAGTGAAGCGTCTGTTGGTATATCGAATGTCATCGGGATGCTTTCGTCGCTTTCGTTCGATGAATATTGTCCAATAAAGGTGACGCTCGGAACTAACATCACTTCGCCATTTTCGTTTTTGAGCGCCGTTAATGTCTGTGCAGAATTGTCCAGACTTCCGCGGAGATCGTTTTCCTTGAAGTCCTGGGTGATGGTTTCGACCAACTCGTTAAATTCATTCCTATGAATTTTATTTCGTTTGGCTATTTCAACGGTACTTTTAGCGTGAACCTTGTTGTATTTGTCCCATTGGATGTCCATGTAGGCCAAGTTTCCTGTGGAATCGTAGCTCATAAGGACGTAGGAACTGCCCCTTACGGGAATGCCGTCAAGGATTCTATGCGCCGCAATCATGCTTCCGACGATTCTAGGTTCGCTGGAGTCTCGCTGTTCGTATTCATAGCCGACGGAGGTGATTGCGCAAGAGTCGGTGATGTCTTTGGGGAGCATGGACTTGATATCGTCCATGGCACGTAAACGCATTTCTTTTTCAGATGCGAGCGCACGTTTCTTTTTGCTTTTGTTGCTTAAGGTAAAACGATGGAAATTGCCATATTTTTTTACCTTGAAGTTTTTCCCGGATTTAAAATCCCTTGTACCCGCGATGGTATAGATATAGGGGTCTTGGTTGACAAGGTCCTTTTGGGCTTTCATAAGTGCGCGGGGATTTTCGCGGGCTTCCATCTGTTGATAGATTTTTTCACTTACGGTCAACTGGGCGTGAGTGAAAGAAAGCAGTGCTCCTAGAGCAAGAAAGAATATTTTTTTCATTTGAAAGTTCCCTCCATTATCTATTTGCTGCGGGATTTGTTGTTTTCTTGCACCATAAGGCCGATTCCGCCAAATGATTCGTCTGCAAGTAACGATGTTGCACAAAATGCAACTGCTATGAATGCTCCTTTCATTATTGATTCTCCTTTTTTATGTTGTACAAAAAAAGATGACGCAAATATAATACAGAATGTAAAGGATTACGAACGAGCCAAAACTAAAAAATTGTTTACAAAGTAAATAACCCCGTTACGCAGGTAACGGGGCATTTTGTATAAAGTATTTTAGGTGAACTGGCGACTTACTTGATTTCCCAGGTCGTGCCTTCCTTGGAGTCCTTGATGACCACGTTCATCGCGGCGAGTTCGTCGCGGATGCGGTCACTTTCGGCCCAGTTCTTGTTGGCACGGGCTTCCTTACGGGCGGCAATCAGCGCTTCGATCTTGGCAGTATCAACGCCGTCGTTCGCGCCCTTCTTGGCGTATTCTTCACGCGGCTCGTCGAGCTTCAAACCGAAAATCTGGTCGAAGTCGGCCACGAGTGCGGCCTTTTCTCCGTCGTCGATATCGCTCTTGAGCATCGTGTTCATAATACCGAGGGCGCGCGGCATGTTCAGGTCGTCACCGATGGCTTCCTTGAACTCGTTCTGGAACGCCTTGGCGGCTTCGCTCGTAATCGCGGTAGCCTTGCCGATCAGCGGGTCCGTCTTCTTGTGCAAGCTCTTGAGGCCTTCCTTGGCGCCTTCCAGAGCTTCCCAAGTGAAGTTCAGGTAGTTGCGGTAGTGGCTGCCGATGGCGAAGAAGCGGTAGTCGAGCGGGTTGAATCCGCGGTCCATCAACAGCGATACCGTCAGGAATTCGCCGCTGGACTTGCTCATCTTGCCGAACTTCTGTTCGGTGGTGCCGTCTTCCAGCTTTTCTTCGCTAGCGGTGCGCAGGAATTCGCCGTGCATCCAGAAGCGGGCGAAGGTCACGCCGTTCGCGCATTCGCTCTGGGCGATTTCGTTCGTGTGGTGCACGCGGATGTGGTCGGTA
>CACXKY010000147.1:9430-11778 GCA_902768325.1 Fibrobacter succinogenes | reverse complement strand
CATCGGCGGCATCGTCGACTTCCTCATCGTCGCCATCGTGGTCTTCATCGTGATGAAGAAGTTCCTCGGATTCATGCAGAACATGCGCAAGAAGGAAGAAGCCCCGGCCGCTCCTCCGGCACCTCCTGAACCGAGCGCCGAAGAGAAGCTCCTCACCGAAATCCGTGACTTGCTGAAGAAATAATTAAAAAGGGGGAAGCATCCCCCTGGCTTCCATCGTCAGTCTCAGATCCCTGAGCCTGTCGAAGGTGCGCCACCCCTTCTAACGGGGGGCACACACCAATGGTGCCATGCCCACGTAAGCGCTAAAGCGCTAAGTGGTCAAAGGCCGCAACGCCCCCTTGTTATTCCCCGGCGGGGATTTTTTTTAACGTCATGCGGAACATCGCACCCACGTCATGCTGATGAAAATCAGCATCGGATGGTCTTGTCGGATAGGAACAACCGGCCCTGACTTTCGTCAGGGTGACGGCGGTGACTTTTCGTCAACTACTTTAACGCAATCTGCTCGTCGGCTTTAAACGGCAGTTCCTCGACCTGCGGGGTGGCAATCAGCACCTGGCAGTCCTTCTCGCGCACGAGAGATGCCACCGCGTCACGGCGGTTCACGTCCAGCTCGGCGAAGATGTCGTCCAACAGCAAAATCGGCTTGCCCACATGCTGAGAAGCCACGTCCACCGCGGCAAAGCGCATCGCAATCGCCGCCGAACGGCACTGCCCCTGCGAGCCCACCGAGCGCATCTCGTAGCCCGAGGCGCACAGCGCGAGGTCGTCCCTGTGCGGGCCAGCCATCGTGACGCCCTGCAGTTTCTCTACGTATTCCAGGTCCGCAAGCTTTTCGGCAAACGCGTTGCGCAACATCTCCTCGGTCACGCCGCCCGCATTATAATCCGCCACATTTTCCGCCACCACGGAATCGAGTTCGTCGTCGCCCATAAAGTCGGCCGCATCGAGCGCATCCAGCTCCTTGAGGATCGAACTGCGGTAATCGCACGTAATCTCGTCCACGCCGCCCGAAAGCCTGCGGTAATAGGCCGTAATCACCGGCGAAATCTCTGCGGAAAGGTCTATGCGCGCCAGCCAAAGCCTCGCGCCCAGTTCCACGAGCTGTCGCGACAGCACCTGGAACAAGTCCTCTCCGCCCACGGCACTGCCCTCTTTCTTGAACTGCCTAAGCCACTGGTTCCGCTGCTGCAAAACGCGCTTGTAGTTCCGCAGAACTCCCGCGTTCGCCGCCGAACGGAAGCAAAGAATCTCGTCGAGCCAGTGCCTACGGATTTCAGGCGCCCCGCGCAACAGCTCGATATCGGAAGGCTGCATAATGACCGCGGGCGACCTCCCGAAAAACGCCGAAACCGAACGTACCGCCGAACCGTTTTCCTTAGCGGTCACCTTCCGCCGGCCCACCTGGAGCGCCCTCACGAGCGGCATGCCGTCGCAATCGAAAGCGCCCCGCAAAATCAATTCGTCATTGTTCCATGCAATCAGTTCCTTCAAGTCCTTCGCGCGGAACGAAAAACCCTGCGAAAGCAAGTGAACCGATTCGAGTACCGTCGTCTTGCCGCAACCGTTCGGCCCGTGAATCACGTTGATGCCCGGAGTAAACGAGAACTCCTGCCCATCAAGGCTACGCACATGACCGACCGCAAGCGTACTTATCACGGGATATAGCCCCGCAAGCCAAAGCTCAGCGGGTTCCAGAGGTCCGCCGAGGATTCATACGTCAACGCGTAGTTCACGTCGAACAGGTACTTCTTCTTGCCGATGCGGATACGGAACTTGTATCCAAGCCCGAGCATCGCGTCGAGATCGTCCATACCGATACGCACCGTACCGTCCGGAATCACCTCGCATTCAAAGCCCACGCGGCCCGTCCATACGTGCAGCTGCGGGTCGAACACCAAGAGCGTATCCGCCACCTGGTAGTCAATCGCCTCCATCCAGGCGTACACCGGCTTGCCCATGATGTTCGAGCGGTAGCCGAGGCCCACCTGCAAGACTTTCGGGCGCACGCCCTCGGTCGAAATCACCGAGTTGTCCGTGCTGGTATTCTTGCTCCAGCGCGCCGAAAGGTTCTTGCTAAAACTGATATTGCGGATGACCACGGAACTGCTCCAGTTCTTGTTCCACTGCCGAAGCCAGCTCAGGTTCAGCGTCACCGGGCTCGTATAGCCGTCCACCAGTTCGATGTTCTCGTAATACTCCGAAACATCCATGTTGTCGTAGCTCATCGAGAACGCAAGGCCGAACGCGTCACGGCGCGTCGCGCGGTAAGCGAAACCCAGGTAAAGCATCGAGAAGAACGGAGAAGCCGTACCGAGCGTCTGGTCGTCTTCGTCAATCACTTC
>CACXKY010000147.1:4568-9391 GCA_902768325.1 Fibrobacter succinogenes | reverse complement strand
CCGCCCATGCGGTCCAAATCGCGGTGTTCGGCGTTAAGCGTATAGCTGAAGTGCTCGCGGAAACCGAGAATCGCCGGGTTCCAATAGGCGGCAGGCATGCTCGCCGTATCGGCCGTACCGGTATTGCCGCGGCCCAGTTCGCGCGTACCCGCGCCCATACGTTCCACAAATCCGTCAAAGCCGCCCAGGGCAGCCTTCTTGTCGACCACGCCCGCATCGGCCGCAGCCGCAAGCAGCAACGCCACCGCAATTCCACCAAGACATGTCTGCTTCAGAGATCTCATTTGTTACCTCCGAGCGTCATGACCTTGCCCCAGCCGACATGGTCGTGGTTATCCTTCACGCGAACGTAGTACACGCCCATCGTGCAGGGCCTGCCATAATCGTCCTTGCCGTCCCAGAAATCCACCTTGGGGTCGGTACTGCGCGAGGCATCCGCATGGCGCGGAGCCGACTTCACGATACGGCGCACCTTCTTCATGTCGTAGCTGAACACCTCGATAGTAATCTTCGCGTCTTTCGAAACCTTGTACGATACGAGGGACTCCCCGCCGGCCACAATCACCGACGGCACCATCCTGATAGTCCCGAGGTTGTCGGTCAGCTTCGCGCGGTTCAAAATCGTCGTCCACGTCATGCCCGTATCCGCCGAAACCGCGATACCGTTACCGTACGTCGCCACTGCAAGGCCCGTCTGGTTAGAGCCCAGCGGGAAAGAGGTCATCGAAACGATATTCACGTCTCGGTCCGTCACGCCCATATCGTAACCGTAGAGCCAACCGCTGCCGTCGTCCGCCTCGTAGGCACGCACGCCCACGGAATCGAGCTTCAGGAAACCGCTCACGGAAGCGTCTACCGCGCGGACGCAAACGAACGTCTGCTTGCCAACGAAGGCCACGTCGTTCACCGTGTAGTCGGCGTTGTCATAAACGTTCTTCTTGACCGGCTTGCCCTTTATGTCGATAAAGTCCACCGCGGCAAAATCCTTCGCCTTGCCGTAAAGGCGGAACAATCCGCCCTTTAAAGATTCCTTCACGCGCTTGGACGTTTCGGCAATCACCTGCAGCGGTTCACCGCCCATCCATACGCCGGTCACGCGCATCGTATCGAGCAGTTTCGACGCACTGCGCACGGAACCGTCCACGTCACGAATCCAGAGTCCCTTCTCCGTAGCAAGCCAGAGCTCGCCCGTTTGCGGGTGCAGCGCGAGCCCGTAAATGGCCGCACGCTTTTTCAAGTTCACCGAAGCGCCCTGCTTTACCACCGTCAGCGTCTTCTTGGAGGCGTCGAGCAGGTAGTTGCGTTCCTTCGGGTCGTTCACGCCCTTCGAAATATCGTACGAAGTCAAGCCCGCCACGCCGTTTGCGATCCACAGTACGGAATTCGCCGAATCGTACGCAAACGCGCTTGCCGCATAGTCCATCGCCGTATCGAGTTCTTCCACTTCCTCGGGGTATTCAATCGGGGAACCGTAAATGCTCCTGCCGTCGAGCCTACGCACCGAGAAGAATCCCCGCGGTACCAAATAGTGCCCGTCGGAATCTTCGCCGAACCGCGGGAGCACCAGGCCGAGCTTGCCCGCAATCGCATACGGAATGCGGCGGCGTTCCGCAAGGCCGTCCGTAAAAATACCGTCCTGCACGGCGGATTCATCCGACGCGAGCATTTCCTGCTTCGATTTCGCGACCTGCACCGCCTCGCCCTTGACCTTCAGGTTCAAGAGCGTCATGCCCGTAGCCACGTCACCGCGGCTCAGCACCCAGAGCGTCCCCTCTTCGGGGCCGGGCGCCACGGAAAAAGCCGAATTGCTGAACAACGTCTCGGTCGCGGCCAGGGCAGACCCCGCAAAGCAGGCCAAGAGCAGTCCTATCCTAAAAAAAGCCATGGTTACCTCATGTCGATTTCGTCGACACCCTTGATGGTCTTGTACCTAAAATCGTCATCCTTGAACTTCTTCACGACCTTCAGGTTGACGATGTTGTACCACGAAGCGTTGCCGGACGGGTCGACCGTATAAAGCCGCACCGGGGAAAAATCCTTCTTGCTCAGCCAGACTTCCATCTTGGTGAACTGCCCCGCGTACTTGGACGGGTTGAGCGTGAGCACCCAGAGTTTCTGGCCCGAAAATTCGCCTTCGCCGAGCTTTTCGGCCTTGCAGTTCAGGTACTTGAACAAAAGTTCGGACGGGTGGAGCGAACTGGAGAGGTCTTCCACCGCCTTGATGAGCACCTGCTTCTGGTCCACGTTGTACTGCCACAGGCTCTCGCCGTCGCTGTAGAACTTGATGCCCGCGATATCGAGCTTGAACCGGTTGCCCTCGGCCACGAGCAGGCTCCCTTGCTGGCTTGCGATATCCGGCGATTCCGCATAGAACACCTGCAGCTTAAAATCCAGGCTCCAGGCGTTTGCCGTCTTGAACCAGGCCTGCGACTTGGCCATGGCCTCTTGGGCCGACAGCGCGAACGCCGACGAACAGGCCAGGAACACGGCCAGGGCAATAAATAAAATCGACTTCCCTAATTTCATAAAACTCCAGTATTATACACAAAAATACAAAACACGAGGCTTCCCGTTGTGGTTTTCCACAAGATATATTTCTATCTTTAAGCCCGAAACATTTTTAGAAGGATTTTATGCGCAAACTCATTTTGCCCATCGTACTTGCATCGGCATCGCTTTCCCTCGCTGCCGAAATTGAACTCCACGGCGCCGTCAATGCCGACTACGGCAGTTATTTCGATAGCGACTTCAGCCCGATTAACGCCGCGAACCAGGACATCGACCTTGCCGCCACGGCCCATATGGACGAAAACTTTTCCGTGACTGTGATGGCCAACACACACAGCACCTACGTCGATTCCAACGGCACGCACGCTTCCGAAACGCACCGTCACTACTACGCCCACAGCACCGCCATGGGCGATGAAGGCGGCCGCTATACCGAATTCAACTTCGACGGCGTCCAGTTCCGCTGGGATGTGGCCCATGCCGTGAGCTTCGTCTTCGGCGACCTCACCTACAACGCCGGCCGTTTCAACTACTTCTACTGGCGTGACCCGTCCCGCTATGCCGTTATCCTCCGCGACGAAAACCTCCGCGGTATCGGTGCCGAAGTCGGTACCAAGAACTACGGCAACGGTAAGTTCTATATGGGCGCCTCCGACGACAACGAGCACTCCATGGCCATGTTCGCCACCTATTCGCTCCCGATGCTCAACCACGTCGATGAACACCTTATCCTTACCCCGAGCATCGACTGGATGTTCGGTGACGATATCGGCCGCCGCTACACTTACTCCCTCGGTACCGAAGTCGACTACTCCAAGAGCTTCGAACGCTTCAACTGGGGCATCTACGCCGTGTGGGGCCTGCATCCGTACGAAGGCAAGGGCATCCACAGCTTCCTCTTGGAACCGAGCATGAACTACGCGTTCTTCAACCTCGCCTTTACCTATTTCTACGCCCTTACCGACGAAGACCACCCGGCCGAAGAACAGCTCTTCACCGAAGACCAGTTGCTCTTCGCGGTCGAACCGAGCTTCAACCTGCACAAGAAGCTCACCATGGGCGTGACCTACGAATACCACGATCCGGATACCGAAGTCCACAAGAACGACTACCACTTCGGTGGCCTGAACTTCTACCTCTACCCCACCATGAAGTCCGAAATCGTGTTCTGGTTCGGCTATAACTTCAGCGACAACATCGATACCGATTTCGCCATGGGTATCAGCGGCCAGGTGGAATTCTAAGGACCGCCTACCGGCGTAAATCCCGTGAGAATCAGGGCTCTCGATTCTATCCGCGGTCTCCTGCTGTTGCAGATGACGCTGGACCATTTCGGAAAGCCCATATCACATTACCTTTACCAGTGCTTCGGCTTCTTCAGTGCGGCCGAAGGCTTTTTTTTCTTGTCCGGATTCGTCGGCATGCTCGCCGCCGCAAGCAAGAGCGTAAAGGATCCTACGCAGAGCTGGATGCGCTGGAGGGCGTTCAAGACCTGGCGGTACCACGCGGTAACGCTCCTGTGCCTCTGCCTCGCCAGCTACTGGTTCCTGCCGCGCGTCGCCTACATCTTCAAGTCGCTGCACCAGCACCCCTTCACGGGCGCGCTCTGGAGCGCCACCCTCGTGAACACACCGGAGTGGCTGGACGTCCTTCCGCTATACGTGGTGTTCCTGCTGCTCGGCTCGTTCGTTTTCCCGCTTTTCGTAAAGGCTAGGCGCAAGAGGACCATCTTTCTGCTGTGGTTGCCGTCTTGCACCGTATGGATTGCCACGCAGTTCGGCCTGCGCGATGCCGTGAACGCGCTCTTCCCCGCCTGGATCAGCCACGGGGACTTCGACCCGTTCGGCTGGCAGTTCGTGTACTTTAGCGGAGCCGCCGTCTCTGCCTGGTGGAGGCTCGCCCGCACCGTGGAATCCCCGACGTCCACGCTCGCCGTGACCATCGTCCAGAAATCCACCCCGGCACTGCTTATCGCCCTCCTCTTCTGCTTCCTCTGGTCGCACCAGTTTATCCCGCTCGAACTGCCCGCACCCGCACTCGTGGACAAGTTCAGCGTCGGCCCGCTCCGTTTCGCGAACTTCTTCCTGTTCATGCTTACCATCTGTTGGGTCGTGCGCACCTGGCCCAGCCTGCTCGACTTCCGCGCCACGAACGTCATGGGGCGCCACAGCCTCGACGTCTACACCGCGCATATCGTCTTCCTCTACCTCTGGATGTCCGTACCCAACAGCATCCGCTACCACGCCCCCTGGAACGTCTTGGTACCGCTTGCCGCATGCGTTTTGCTCTGGGCACTCGCCAAGTTCCGCGAACCG
>CACXKY010000147.1:0-4559 GCA_902768325.1 Fibrobacter succinogenes | reverse complement strand
CAAAGGCGCAACGCGCCTAAACGATACTTGGCAACTTGTTGCCCTAGTAGAGTTATGCCCTTTGGGTAGAGCCCATACCTCAAAGCGACCGAAGGTCGCGAGCCCATATCCCATACCCCATCCCCCCAAACAAAAAGCCCCGGCTAGGCCGGGGACTTTACATTTCCTGTAGGTTTTACGATTACTGACCGAGGTACTTGCGGCCGACACCGTATTCGTCCTTGTATTCGACGTAGTCGGGGACGAAGCCCTTGCCGTAAGAGAAGCTCACGTTCACGGAGCACTGGAACTCGTTCATGAGTTTGCCCTTGCCCTTGAAGCTCTTCTTCTGCTTTTCGATCTTTTCGTCGCCCTTCTTGCCCACGAGCACTTCAGCTTCGCACCAGCCGCTGTTGCCCTTGGCAAAGACTTCCTGGCCGTCGGTAGAGACGAGCTTGATCTTGCTCGGGTCGAGTTCGGTGTTGTTGCCGGTAGAAGCCCAGAACTGGAGTTCGCCAGAGAGGGAACCCGGAGCAATCTTGATGGTCGGGAAGGCCATCACGTAGCCCCACTTGTCGATACGGCGGTTGACCGGTTCACCGATCTGTTCGCCGAAGATGAGGAAGTAGCCACGGGTACCGACACGGCTCTTGTTCAGGGCAGCCTTCACGTCGGCATTTTCCGGAGCCATTTCAGCAAGCTTCATGAGCTGGTATTCGCAGACGACCGGGTCGGATTCGGCCTTGGCGTCGGAAAGGTTACGGGCCACATAGGCGTTTTCGGCTTCGGTACGGATAGCCTTCACGGTGCCTTCGGCAACGTGGCGGGCCTGAGCGGCAGCGAGAGCGGTATCAATCTTGGCGAAGGCGTTGATGACGGTAGCATAGTCGATACCGTCCTGGGCGGCCTGCTGCTTACCCACGGTAGCGAGCTTGGTCACGTATTCTTCGACCACTTCGTCCTTCTTGACTTCGGGCATGTTCACGCTGGCCTTTTCGAAATAGCCATTGATGAGGTCGCTGTTCAAGTCCTTCTTGGCCTCGATTTCGGCAGCGCGCACGAGAGCGAGGGTGAAGTTGTCGTAGAACTCGTCAGACATGCTGCCCTTTTTCTTGGCTTCAAGATAGGAGTTGATTGCGTTGCGGAAACGGCCTTCCTGGAGGTGTTCGTCACCGCGCTTCTCGTTCGTGCCCTTGCAGCCGGTCAGAGCAAAAGTGACGCTCACGGCCAAGGCTGCTAAAAAGAATTTCTTCATTTTTCGATTCCTCTAAGGTGTTTTTTCAATAAAAAGGCCCATTTACCCCGTTCTGGGGCGAACCGGTCTACCACAACATAATTTAAATAAATAAATTTGTTATTACTTGCGGTTTTCGTAAATTTTTTTTTGAGTAAGAGTGGATAATGGATATTTTAGTGGTCAGCCCTGAAGCCGGCAACTGGGGAAGCCCCAGTCCCCTGGCAACAGCAGTCAACCGAATGACGGATGCGTTCAGCAGGGCCGGTACTAACGTTATTACCTGTTCTCCGTTTTACAAAGACCACCTGATGCACCTGGAGAACTACGACTGCGTCTACCAGGGTACCGAAAAATTGCAGGGGAAGCCGTTCGAAATCTGGAAATCCAAGGACGACCCGCTGCACACCTACATCTACAACGAGGAATACTTCGGCAGGCCTTACGTGTACGGCCCCCCGCACAGCGTCCCCTACGGTGACAACCACCTCCGGTTCGCCTTCCTCGCTTCGGCCGCGATGAGCTATGCCATCACGACCGGCATCAAGTTTAACGCCATCCTCGGCCACGAATGGGGCGGCGCCCTCGCCGGTGCCCTCTCGAAGACCATCTACAAGGATACCTTCGGCGATACCCCGTTCTTCTTTACCGTCCACAACATCACTTACGACTTCCACGTCGGTTCGAGCGAAATCGAAAGGATTGGCCTGCCCCGCGCAGACTACAATATGGACGGATACGAATTCTGGGGCAAGGTGAGCCTCCTCAAGGCGGGCATCTTCTACGCCCGCAAGGTGCTGTTCCCCTCGCCCGGTTACCGCGACGCGATGCTCAACACGAACCTGCCCGGCGGACTCAGCGGTTTCTTGAACCACAACGCGGACAAGCTCATCGGCATCCAGTTCGGCGTGAGCTACCAGGTGTGGGACTTCAACGCCCAGGACAAGCTCCCCATCAAAGAGGCAAAGCACAAGGCCAAGGCCGCCCTCGCCAAGACGCTCGGCGCAGATTTCGGCAACAAGCTGGTGCTCTACGTGCACCTGGACAACGAAGCCGGCAACACGTCCGAAACGCTCGCGACCGTGCTTTCCGACATCACCAAGATTGACGTGTTCATCGTGCTCGGCCTTACTCCCGAGTACCCGGAATGGAACTACTTCCAGGATGTTTCCAAGCAGTACCCCGATACCATGCGAGTGCTGCAGCTCGACCCGAACTTCGAAAGCATTTCCAGGCTGCGCGGTGCGCTGGCCGGTTCCGACGTTTTGTTCGCAGCGAACCTGAGGGAGCCGTCGTCGTCCATCATCCTCAAGGCGCTTGCCTGCGGTACGCTCCCCCTCACCGGGTTCAACGTCGGCGTGGCAAGCTCTCTCGACGACTACACCCACGAGACCGCCGGTAGCGCGAACGCGTTCCTCGTCGAAGACGCGAACGCCCCGCACCAGATGATCCGCAGGCTCAAGGATGCGCTCCACGTATACCAGACCGAAGTCGCCGATTGGGACAAAGCGGTCGTGAACGCATACAGCGGATTCCATTACGAATGGGACCGCACAATCGCAAAATATTTACTAATATTGGGCGAGTCGGGACTTTAGCTCAATTGGTTAGAGCAGCGGACTATCAACCCAGCCCCGAAAAATTTTCAGAAAGTACTCCATTGGAAGCCCGAAGGCAAAAGCCTCCGGGCCTTTTTCATCAGTAAAATCAAGGCTTCCGGCGCGATTTGGACTGTCTGTCGCGGTTCTCCGTCGCTTGTAATGGTTTTTCCCGAAAGACGGGAGAAACCGCCAAAAATCGGGTATGATGTGAGACATTTGTGAGCTTTTTGTGAGCCGACTTTTAGGCAAATTTTAGTAGATTTGTTTGTATGAAAAGCTACAGCATATCGCAGCGGTACAAGTACCGCGGCAACCTTACATGGTACGGGAGAATCGCGGAGGATGGCGAGTTCTCCTACATCAGTCTTAAAACCAAGCGCAAGAGCGACGCACAGGAATGGCTGAACATGATGAACGCGGCCAGGTTCATGCCCGAAGAAATCCGCCGCAAGCTCATGCCGAAGGACAGGGGCTTCGACGAGGCGCTCCCGAAGTTCCTGGACTCCGTCGCGGCGTCCAAGGGCGACGACTCCAAGACCCACCTCGCTTACAAGTACCGACTCAAGACATTCAGGGAATGGCTTGACGCAAACGGCATCAAGACGCTCATGCGCTTCGATGCCGAACAGGCGACGAACTGGGCGGTGTGGCTGTCCGAAAGGTACGCTCCCAAGTCCCAGCACGAAATGGTTCGCTGCACAAGCCAGTTCTGCCAGTGGGCGGCTAAGATTTACGACCTGGGCGACTACAACCCGTTCCGCGACGTGGCGTTCCCCAAGGTTCCGAAACGCGCCAAGGCGTTCTGGACTCCCGACCAGATTGAAAAAATTCTCGACAACGCGCCCGACCCGGAATTTAGACTGTTCTGGTCGGTCATGGCTTTCGCTGGCCTACGTCATGCGGAGGCTTGCCGATTCGGGCCGTCGTGCATCCAAGAGGACGGAAAGATGCGCGTCGTCGGCAAGGGCGACAAGGAAGCGTTCCTTCCGATTAGCGACCGCCTCAAGGCGGAAATCAAGCGCTACGGCAAGCTGAAAGACGGCATGTTCGCGACTGCCCGTTTCGACCATGCGGACAGGTGCAACGAAACGCTGCGAATTGCAGTGGAAGCTGCGGGATATAAGAGCGACGACGCGACGAACCACAAGTGGCGCCACTCGTTCGCATCCAACCTAATCCGTTCCGGCGTTGGCCCGAAAATCGTGCAACAGTTGATGCGTCATGAGGATGTACGTCAGACGCTCGACACCTACAGTCACCTGCTGCAAGACGACCTGGAAAAGGCTCTCAACAAGAAGTAGAAATCAAAGTTCATTTCAATTTGTTTTTTATAATTGTAAAGAGCAGCAAAGAGGTATAGCATGGACATGGACGAACTGAGAAAAATGGGAACAAACGTTCAGCCGCAACCGAAACAAACGAGTGCGCCTACACGCTGGTATCAAGACCCGCTTATGAAGAAGGTTATTATCTTCTTCTGCGTTCTAATGGCGATTTCCACTTTGCTCGGCGTTGCCGTTTTTATTCACGAAAAGTCAACTACAGATAGAATGGTTGATGTAATTGAAAAGCAAAGCAAAACCATGGAGAACTTTTTAAAGTAAGTTCTTCTCGACAGTTTGCAAGCACTGTTTGAGCATCAGCTCCGCAGCCTTATGCACATCGCCGTTTATCTTCTTCAAGAAGGAAACGGTTTTTGTTTTAAAGTTGTCTTCAAACTTTCCGTCAAGAACATCGGGCCATTT
>CACXKY010000146.1 GCA_902768325.1 Fibrobacter succinogenes | reverse complement strand
ACGTCGAAGCCGAACTTCTTGGAAACGACGTCCAGCACGCGGACAGCTTCTTTCATGACTTCGGGGCCGATACCGTCGCCCGGAAGCACTGCAATCTTGTAATTCTTGCTCATTGTTAATCCTTGGTTTATAATTTGACCAAGGCAAAGATAGAAAAAAAGGAACCTTGCGGTTCCTTTCTGCTTGTTTTGGCTTTGAAATTATTCGTCGGCAGCGGTGCTCTGGGGCTTAGCGCAGCGGTCCCTAGACCAGTTGGTTTGCTTGAAGCAGGCACTTCTGGTGTAACAACATCCCTCGGCGTTGTTAGTTGTTATTTCGCAATTGCAAGCGATTCCGTCTCCTTCCTTCTCTTCGTCGATAAGTTCACCGTTAGCGCAGACCACCATGAATCCGCCTTTGTGATAACTTGTGTTGATGCAGGTCTGCAGGGTGTTGTGGCATTTGCCGAAGTAGGTTCCCAAGGCGTTGCACGATACGCGGCGCGTCTCGTTTGTAAGGTCAAACTCGAAAGGCCCCACTCGGTCATTAACGTCAGTGTGGGTATAGTCTTTCCAGTTGTATCCTGTAACGGTCTTCACGGCCATTTTTTCTTCGGGAATCAGGGCCTTCCATTTATTTTTCGTTTCGAAATCCCTGAACGGCGGATAGTCGGGGTCTTCGTCCTTGAGAATTTGTTTACAACGTTTCTCGTCGTAGCAGGGGTTTGGATTGGAGGGAGATCCCACCATTGGTTCACCCCAGCATGGATCACAATCAGAACATTGGTTTATGTCGCATTCGTAATCCATTATCTGTGGATCGGTGCCCTCTCTACAAGCGACGGGACATTTGTAATTGTCCTTGTCGAGCGGATCGAACTTGTTATGGAGCCGTTCCCATTGCCCGTCGACGCACCTGTACATGACAGCATTGTTGTTGTTGTCGTTGTCGCACCTCAGTTCGCCGTTCAGGCACTCGCCGCAGATGGCCTTGTCGGTACGGCACGACTTGTTGCCGCATATGGAAACGGCCTTCTTGGCTTCGCCGGCGACGCACTCGTAGACGGTTCCCTTTCCTTCGTCATCGTTGGTGCAGGTGTGTTCGTAGTTTGTGCATTCGCCGCAACCGTTGTCGCGCGGGTCGCAGGATTTCCCGTTACAACTCTCGGTTACTTTCTTGCCCTTTTCGCAGTGGGTGACCGTCGCCTTGAAGTTTTTGTCTTCGGTACAGGTCTGCACGTCGTTGACGCACTCGCCGCAGTCCGTGCCCTCTTCGTTACAAGATACTGTGCCGCACGAGCGGTTCACGACGACTCCCTTCACGCATTCCTTGACAACGCCGATGCTTGCGGGGCTGTTGGAGCAGGTGCTCTTGTAGCTGTCGTCGCATTCGATTTCAACAGCGTCCTTGTTCGCGCATTCCTTGCTCTTGGTGTTGCAGAGAACGCCTTCGTCGCAAGCGGTTTCCTTGCAGACGCAAGCCCCGTCTTTTGCAGTACCGCCCGATGCCTTGCACAAGTCGGCGAATGTTGTTTCGGTCGAGGATGAACTGGCGGTGGAGTCTATGTCGGTAGGCTTGCTCTGGTTGCCGCAGACGCCCGTGATGGTGTTGCATACGGCACCGACATCGCAGAGCTCGCTTTTACAGACGCAAGCTCCGTCTTTCGCGGTACCGCCCGAAGCCTTGCACAGATCGTTGAACTTCTTGAGTTCGTCCTTGGTCATCGAAGAGGAACTGGTCTTGCTGCTGGAAGATTTCGCGGAGCTTAAGGAATCGCTCTTGGGGACGGGGGTCCAGGATTCTTCGTGGCAGTAGTATTCGGCGTCTTCCTTTTTGGCGTATACGGTGTCGCCTTCGTTTTCGTCACCGCATTTCCCGAGTTCGTAGATGGAGTTCACCTCCGTGATGACTTTTCTCGGGAGAATTTCGTCGCTGGAATCGTCGTCGCTACAGGCAGCGAGGAAGGCCGCGGCTATCATGACCGCGAACAGAAGGGCTGGAATTGCTTTTTTCATGGGTTCCCTCGGTTTTCCGGATAAAGCATGCTTTTTGTATTAAAAATTTAAATAGAAACGCCTTGAGTGTCAATGCGCTTGTTCCCTTGGATGGAACGCCCGGTGCTCCTGCTTTATAAATTCCTTGTCGATATGCGTATAAATTTGTGTGGTACTTATATCGGCGTGCCCTAGTAGTTCCTGCAGAACGCGCAAGTCCATGCCGGCTTCCAGGCAGTGCGTGGCAAAGCTGTGCCTGAATGTATGCGGCGAGACCTGCTTGGCGAGGTGCGCGGTGTGCAGTTGCACTATCTTCCAGGCGCCCATGCGAGTCATCGGCTTTCCCCGGGAGTTTAGAATTATGTTGTCTGTAGTCGGGTGGGTGAGGGGGCGGCCGTCCTCGATCCAGGCACGTAGATTTTCCTTGGCCTTGCTGCCGAGCGGTACCAGGCGTTGCTTGTTGCCCTTGCCAATAGGCGTGAGCCATTCGTTGTCCAGGTCTAGCTGCGAAAGCTTGATGCCGAGAGTCTCCGAGATGCGGAGTCCCGCGCTGTACATGAGCTCAAAGAGCGCGGTGTCGCGGAGCGGGTTCTTGCCGTTGGCGGCGCTTTCAAAGACGCTGTCCACTTCTTCGCGAGTCAGGTACTGCGGCAAATAATGCCCGAGTTTCGGGCGTTCGAGCATCGATTCGGTGCTGTAGTCGTATTCGCCTTCTTTTTGCATGTACTTGAGGAATCCGCGCAGGCTCGAAAAATGCCTTGCGACAGACGTGGGGGAGTATTCCACCTGCCCGGCGGTAAATGTCAGGAAGTCGTCCAGCCTTTCGGGCGTCAGTTCCTTGAGGTCAATCGCTTTTTCGTCGAGCCAACCGACGAAATGACGCAAGTCTTCCTGATAGCTCTGGATGGTGGCGGGCGAAAGGTTCCGCTCCACACCCAAGAAGGCTAGATAGGCGTCCATGCGGTTCGTGTTTAGGCTCATGGGAATGAATGTAGAAATTTTTTTGATTTTTTTTATGAAAAACCCTTGACAACCCTTGCACGCTTTTCTATAATTGTGCGCGTCCAAGCGACAATGGATGATTAGCTCAGTTGGTAGAGCAGCTGACTCTTAATCAGCGGGTCGCAGGTTCGACCCCTGCATCATCCACTAAAGTGCCGAAATCCTCAGGATTTCGGCATTTTTTTTGTTTTTTAGGTATTTATACAAACTCTTGTGCTTTTACAATTTTTTTTTTGTTATTTTTAGGGTGCGGTGATATGGGTGATGCATTGAGTGTTTGAAAAAAGGTTTTTTCTTGATGAAAATCGTACTGCCTGTCGCTGGTAATGGACTTAGATTGCGCCCCTACACTGAAGACCGTCCGAAGTGTCTTCTTCCGTTGGCAGGGAAAACAATCATTGACTGGATTGTAGAGGAAGCCCTGCAGCTTTCTCCGGCTGAGACGATTTTTATTACAGGCTACAAAGCTGAAAAGATGGACGACTACCTGAAGTCGAAGTCCGAATGGGGGTGCGTCCGTACGGTTGTCCAGTCCAATCCGCAGGGCCTGGGCGAGGCTATCAGCTTGGCCCTTCCGTATGTTTCCGATGACGAACCTCTTTTGATTATCCTGGGCGATACGCTTTTCGAAGCGGACTTGAGCATCCTCAAGAATGCAAACGAGAACATCCTCTATACGTTCAAGGTCGAAGACCCGAAGCGCTTTGGCGTGGCGGTGACCGATGGTGACGGTCGGATTTCCCGCCTGGTCGAAAAACCGCAGGAATTCGTGAGTGACGAAGCCATTGTCGGCATTTACTACATCAAGGACGTAAAACAGCTGAAGGCTTCCCTCAAGCACTTGATGGACAACGACATCCGTACCAAGGGCGAGTTCCAGCTGACGGACGCCCTCGAAATGATGATTGAACAGGGGTGCAAGTTCCGTACGGCTCCCGTATCCAGGTGGCTTGACTGCGGCCTCGTGGAAACGCTGCTTGAAACTAATGCCCACATGCTCCGTCGCAATGACAATTCCGGAAGCGCGAAGTTTGACGGGACTCAGATTGTGCCGCCTTGCTTTATCGGGAAGAATGCGAAGATTCACGGCTGCAAGATTGGCCCGAATGTATCGATTGGCGACGACTGCGAAATATCCGGTTGCACGATCAGTGACGCCATTGTCTGGAACGGTGTAAAAATCGCGAATGGCAAGGTGAGCAATACGGTCGTCCACAAGTAAATTTTACATCTTTTGTTCTTAAACGCTTGCATCTTCGGTGCAGGCGTTTTTTTGCATGAAAACGAAAAGTTTGATCTGCATCACACTAAATGTGTAAGAATTATTTCTTAGTTTATGTAAAAATTGCTCTTTTTGATTAAAAAACGGGTGATATTTGTAAAATAAAAAATATATTAAGGATATCTTTCCCAAAGGAGTACATATGAATCTCAAAAAAGTTGGACTCGCGGCAATACTTTCTTCCGCGTTCGCTTTTGTCGCTTGCGACAATTCCGTAGCAGCCAATAACGATACGACTGCTGTAGAAACACAGCCTGCTCTTTCGAGCGAATCGAACGGTGATGATACCGTGACGAGTTCGGAAGATGTAGACCTCTTTGCGTCCAGTTCGTCTGTTGCGACGGGCGCGGGAGCGGGTGGGGATACGCCTGCTAGTTCCGCAAGCACGATTTCATATGCAAACGATCCTGCAACGAGCTCTTCGAGTGTCGCTGGCGATGCCGGTGGCATGGGCGGCGGAGACATGGGTGGCTTCGGCGGTGGAGACATGGGTGGCTTCGGCGGCGGTGACATGGGCGGCTTCGGCGGCGGAGACATGGGTGGCTTCGGCGGCGGAGACATGGGTGGCTTCGGCGGTGGAGACATGGGTGGCTTCGGCGGCGGTGACATG
>CACXKY010000145.1 GCA_902768325.1 Fibrobacter succinogenes | reverse complement strand
CTTGCGCATGGTCATACCGACCAAGAAGCCCTTCAGCGCCACCTTGCCAGCCTTGAATTCGGCGAACTGGGCTGCGTTTTCGGCACAAACGGCACGGACAACTTCTTCGATGGCACCGGTGTCAGTCACCTGCACGAGGCCCTTTTCCTTCACGATGGCTTCAGGATCCTTGCCGGTTTCGAACATCTCGGCGAAGACCGTCTTTGCAATCTTTCCGTTGATGGTGTTGTCGGCGATGAGGTTCACGAGCTTGCAGAGGTCTTCGGGCTTAATCTTGAGAGCATTGAGACCGCCTTCAAGTTCCTTCACCTTGGCGAGGAGTTCGGTAATCACCCAGTTGGCCAATACCTTGCCGTTCTTGCAGTTCTTGGCGGCGGTGTCATACCATTCGCTCACGTCGCGGTCTTCGGTGAGCACCATGGCGTCGTATTCGGAAACACCGAAGTCGTCCATGAAGCGCTTGCGGCGGGCATCCGGCAGTTCCGGAAGCGTGCGGCGGATTTCTTCCACGAAGGCCGGGTCAGTCACGAGGCGGACCATGTCCGGTTCCGGGAAATACTTATAGTCGTGGGCGTCTTCCTTGCTGCGGATGACGATGGTCTTGTCCGCATTGGGGTCGTAACGCTTGGTGCACTGTTCCACTTCCTTGCCGGCGTCGAGCGTCGATCGAGCGTCGAGGCCTGCAGGTTCATTTCGCAGTAGAGAGCCTTTTCGAGGTTCGTAAAGCTGTTCAGGTTCTTGATTTCGGCGCGGATACCGAACGGAGCGTCTTCGCTGGCACGCAGAGAGATGTTGCCGTCGCAGCGCATGTTGCCGTTTTCCATGTTGGCGTTGGAAACGCGCGTGTATTCAAGCGTCTGCTTAATCTTCTTGAGCACGAGCACGGCTTCTTCGGGGCTACGGATATCCGGTTCGGTCACGATTTCGCAAAGCGGGGTGCCGCAGCGGTTCGCGTCGAAGTGGGATTCGGTCGGGCTCATGTCGTGGATGAGCTTACCGGCGTCTTCTTCCATGTGGATACGGGTAATGCCCACGCGCTTCTTGGTGCCGTCTTCCTTGACGATTTCGAGCCAGCCGTTCTTGCAGATCGGGTGGTCGTACACCGGAAGTCCGCCCGTCTGGGTAATCTGGTAGCCCTTCGGCAGGTCCGGGTAGAAGTAGTTCTTGCGGGTCCACATCGCGTTCAGGTCGATTTCGCAGTTCAAGGCGAGGCCCAGACGAATGGCGTATTCCACCGCCTTCTTGTTCGGCACGGGCATGGCACCCGGCATACCGAGGCAAACAGGGCAAACGTGCTTGTTCGGGGTCGTATTCACTTCGATTTCGCAGCCGCAGAACATCTTCGTCTTCGTCGCAAGCTGACAATGGATTTCAAGACCGATAACAGGACAATAGTTGGACATAAAAACTCCGTAATTTTACGGGGAAAAGATAGTTTTTTAGACGAGAGACGAGAGACGAAAGACGAGAGAATGCTCGTTTATTTCGTGATTTTGAATTTTGTTTATTATTGGCTGCAATTTTCTAAAGCCATGGCACGTTTTTTATCGTATTCAATCAAGGTTTCTGGGCAATGTTTGTTACGTTTAAAACCTCTTCTACACTTGACTCTTTTTACGGCTTTATCGTATTTGGCAAAGACAATGCTATCCATATCCTCTCTACGCATAAGGCTGTCTAAAATACGTCGAATCTCTTTCTTATACGATAAAGAATCAAAACGGTTTGCACACGGACAAGTTTCATCGCAAATTTCAAGAACAAATCTAGCGAAAGTCGTACTGTCCATAATGTAGTTCGAGCGTAGAATAAATTCATCACCTGCAGCAAAGCAGGCCCTGCTACAAGCATTGACGGGAATGATATTTTCAAAAGGACGGCAGGATTTTTCACATTCGGATGCAAGAGTACGCACGTTGTTCATATGCACGCGCACATTCAGATCATCAAGAGAATCGCCTTGCTGTTCAAGAATCTCCGCAGCGTAGCAGGCGCGATAGCATTCGTCGACAGAATGCAACGTTTGAATGCGAGGCGGTTCCTCTTTCTCTTCCTTCACCTCAGTTTGCGGGTTAAGCTTCCTTATTCGTTCACGCTCCTCGATTTGTTTTAGCACACGTTCCCGCAAGCGATTTTTAGACTCTTCCGACATTACAAACTTTCCCTTTTGGGGTGCAGGTTGTTCTGTCTGCAGCTGATTCTGCGTTTCTTTTTTGTCATCGGAACAGCCGACGGACAGCAAGGCAAATAAAGCCACACAAAAAAGAATAATGCGCATAATCCTGTTCATCAAGTTACCCCCAATCATTTTTATATAAAATAGAATTCTATAACTTTGATATTATAGTTTTCAGCTTAGAAAAGCAAGTAAATAGTGGTTAGGAATATGCTAGACTTCGTCCAAAGTCACGACGAGGGCGTCAGAAAGGCTGCGGAAATTGGCGCATTCGGTAAGGATGCAGTCGGCGCCGTTCACAAACGCCGTCGCCAGGCGCAATGACTCCGCTTCGGTAATCTTGTGGTTCGTGCGGGAGGCCGCGGCAAACAGTTCGGCCGCCTTCACGGAAACTTCGGCATCCACTTCACAGCAGCGGACGTTCTTCGATTTTTCAAAGAACTCGCGGTACTGGCGCGCCAACACGCCTTCACCATTTTCAAAAGCTCGGCAACTTACTTCGTACAAAGTAACAGACGATACAAGGACCTGTACGTTTTTTTCGTACGCCATATCCAGGATTCCCGAAACCGCCGGATAAAAATCCGGGTGCATCTGCAACAGCCGGACCAGCGGGCCGGAATCCAAGAAAAGAACGCGGCTCTGTCCGATATCCCTTATCACTCGTAGATTTCCATGTAGGCCGTTTCTTCGCGCATGCCGGCACGCATCATTTTGAAGCGTTCCGCCTTTGGGTAGAAATACCAGAACATCCACTCGCCCGCCATGTCGGTGCGCTTGGTCTTGATAATGACGGGCTTTTCGCCCTTGTAAAAGTCGCGCTTGTGCGGAATCACGTGTTCGAACGGCCTGTAGGTATGCACATCCTCGCCCGCCTTGCGTTCGATAAAGCCATTACCGCCCTTACTCCAAGTAATCGTCACGACGCCATTGTCGTCCTTGACCTTCTCGCAGCTATCGAAGCCGCTACCGCACCAGAGGTACTTCTTGAACTTGAATTCCTGTTCGGGGATATTGAACGTATCGACCTTGCGGGTATTTCCCTTGTACACATTATATTCGCCTTCCAGCTTGTACGGGCCCACGTTGTAGTCGTTACAGCCGCGCTGGACCACCTTGACCTGGAAGTTGTTCAAACCGATATCCACATTGCAGCCGTCTTCCTGGAAGCTCAAGCGCGCATGGCCGTTAGTTTCGCGGATTTCGAGGTTGCCCATTTCGATTTCGGCGCGGTTCCCTTCGGGACCGTTCTGGATAATCACGTTGAAATAGCGCGGGTTCGTCGGGGACTTGCGGAGGAACACGCTACCCGTCTTGGAGGCGTACTCGCCGCTGATGTCCTTGGCTTCTTGCTGGAAACGGGCCAGGTCGGCGCGCTTGACCCAGAGGTTACCGAACTTACAGTCAATCGGGACAAAACGAGGCGGTTCGCTCGGTTCCTTTTCAACCCAGGTCACCACTTTTTTCTTCTTGATTTTCGTCTTCGGGTTGCCCTTCTTGTCCTTGACGACGCGCCCCTTCTTATCGGTGACCTCCACCTTTTCCTTTACCCAGGAAACCTTCTTGACTTTTTCTGGCGGAATGGGGAGTTCCTTGATCCAATCGGACTTATAAAGTTTTGCAGCGGGTTGGGATTCATCGACCTCGTTATTCACTTTCTTGTATACGAACAAAGCATCATCAGAAAATGCCAGGGACACCAAAAATGCAACGACAAAAAAACAGATTTTCTTCAAAATAGACCTCGTTTGCCGTATAAGTTAATATTTTACAGCCACAAAAAAATTACATCCACGTAAAAGTCTCGGATTTTGCTAAAATTCAAAATATTGGAAATACAAGGAGATCCCTAAGATGAAAAAAATGTTCCTCGCAACATGCCTTCTCGCAGCAAGCGCATTTGCAGCCCCGAACGACGCCCCCAAGGCCGCCGCTCCGGCCGCACAACCCGCCGCTGAAGCCCCGAAGGCAGAAGCCGCTGCCCCCGCCGCTCAGCCGGCCGCAGCTCAACCCGCAGCACAGGCCGCAGCAGCACAGCCGGCCGCTCAACCCGCGGCCCAGCCGGCAGCAGAAGCTAAGGCCGAGGCCGCCCCGGCCGAACAGCCTGCCACTGAAGCAAAGGCCGAAACCGCTGCTGCCGCTCCGGCCACTGATTCCGCTGCCGCACAGCCTGCAGAAGCCGTAGCCGCCGCTGATTCCGCTGCCGCTCCCGAAGTCGCAAACGAGGCCGCACCTGCAGCCGAAGTTGCCGCTGCCGAACAGGAACAGAAACCCGCCAAGAAGAAAAAACGCAAAAAGAAAAAAATGATCAAGAAGCCCGTCGTCGAAACGCAGAGCCTCGCGTTTGACATCCAGGCCGACTTTGAATTGGAAGCCGGCAAGGTGTTCTGGGCCACGGAAGACGATCCGTATGGCGACAACCTCGAAACCTGGAACGGCGAAGCCAACTTTGCCGTGCTCGCTGAAGGCGAAGACTTCAAGGGCAAGATCGGTATCGCCTTCTACCCGGGCGACCTCCGCATGAGCGATGACAACATCGACAAGAGGGCCAAGAAAGAAGCCCTCCGCAACGAAACTGAAAAGGGCGTTGACGATTACTTCAGCCTCGACGAAGCATGGGCCATGCAGAATACAGATTACTTTGTATTCAAGGTCGGTCGTTGGGACAACACGGACAAGAACGGTGACTACTTCGGTGGATACGTTGATGGCTACATGAACGGATTCATGTCGACTCAGCCGTCCGAAAACCAGTTGCAGTTCGGCTTCACCCCGACTGAACACCTGGACTTCTTCCTCTCCCTTATCAGCAAGTCCCCGAACCTCGACAAGGGTGACCTCCGTGCCGCCTTCAACTTCCACGGACTTGAAAGCATCAACAACCTGAACGTGCAGCTCGCCTACCGCAGCAACGTTTTCGATCTGGTCTATGACCCGAACATCGACGTCGTCCACAACGCATCTGTCAAGTTCAACCTCCCTGTTTTGAAGGACTTCTTCAACATCTTCGCCGAAGCAGCCCTCATGAACATCGACCCGAACGAAGACATGGTCATCCCGGTTACGGGCGGCATCGCATTCGAAACGAAGGTTGTTGACCGCATCATCCTCGAAGGTGAATGGATCAAGGACCGTCACGAATACGAAGAATACCAGACCTTCGGTGCCAAGCACGTCAAGGACGTCCTCGGGGCCATCTACCTCGAGAAGGCCTTCACGGACCGCTTCAGCCTTTCTGCCGGCTTCCACAGCTACGGCAGCACGAAGGACTACATGCTCTCCGGCAACCTCGTCGGCCGCATAAACTAACGAGACCGCTCGCGCTAGATTCTGGATTCTGTAAATCAAGTACAGGGCTGGCGCTCGCTCTCACTGCAAAGGCCCGTTAATACGGGCCTTTTCCGTTCACGGAAGACCGCTCGCGCTAGATTCCGTAAATCAAGTACAGGGCTGGCGCTCGCTCTCACTGCAAAGGCCCGTTAATACGGGCCTTTTCCGTTCACGGAAGACCGCTCGCAGATATAAAACCTTACAGAAAAAGCCCCGGTTCAACCGGGGCTTTTTCGTTAGCGGAAAAAAGAAAAAATGAACTAGATTCCCTTGCGTTCCAAATCCAGGAGGAGTGACTGCAGGGATTCTTCCACAGACGAACGGAAACTGGCGGAACCGAGGCTGCAGCTCGCAACCACGTCTTCGCCCTTCAAGATGCGAATGACCGCAAAACCGTTCTCCGTCGAAAAGACAACACTCAAACCTTTATTCAAAGCCTTTTCCAGCAAATCGCGCATAGGGACTCCTTTTTTTATTGATAAAGCCTTGTTGGAAAACCAACGCACTTAAATTATGCTTTTTTCGCGATAAAAACAAGCAAAAAAAGAATTATATTGAACCCGATGCACGATTTTCACCTCCATTTGGCCAGATTAAGTAATCCCGAAAGCATCGCCGACGAGCTCAATCGCCGCGGTTACCACTATGTGGACGTGGGCTGCGAGCCCTGGGAATGGGCTAAGGTGCGTGATTTGAAACGCGCGGAGGTGAACTGTACGGAGAACCGCGCAGAAAAGAACCGCGCGGCCTACGGCATCCACCCGATGATTGCGGAAAAGGTCACCGAAGAGGATTTCGCGACGCTCCGGAAGTTCCTGGAAAGTGACACGGACGCTCAGGTCGGCGAAGCCGGACTCGACCGGCGGTTCCCGGGTTACGAACCCGGGGGCGTGCAAGAGACGGTATTCAGGCGACAGGCGGAACTCGCCCTCGAACTGGGACGCGACCTCCAGATCCACTGCGTCGGGGACTACATGCGCATCGTGAAGGTACTGCGGGAGGCGGGCTTCAAGACGAGCCCGCACGACAATTCCACGGCAACGGTCAATGCCCCGCGGCCCGTATTCCACCGCTTCGGCGGCGACATATCCGCCGTGCGCGCCGGAATCGAACTGGGAGCCCTCTTCTCGCTACATGCCGACAGTTTCCGCAAAAAGTCTACCGCGGCGGCAATCCCCCTCATCCCGGCCGACAGCGTGCGCTTCGAGACCGATGCCGACGAAAGCTACAGCGAAAGGCTCGCCGGAACGGGCTGCGCACCCACGGCAATAGAAATCGCCGAAGCCCTCATCAGGGACCTCGGCGACGTTCAAAGACTTTACGAACTAGCGATTAAAGGCGCTTAAGCACCGCGGCAGCGTGGTGGATAAAGCCTTCTTCGGTCGCGACGGCGGCAATGGCCTTCGCGTTCTTCTTGATGGCCTTCTCGCTGTAGCGGATGATGCTCATGCGCTTGAGGAAGTCGTACACACCCAGCGGGCTGAAGAAGCGGCCCGTGCCGTTGGTAGGCAGTACGTGGTTGGGGCCCGCAAAGTAGTCGCCCACCGGTTCGCTGGACCACGGGCCGATAAACACGGCACCCGCGTTCTCGATCTGCGCCGCCATGGATTCGGCTTCGGCAGTCATCACTTCCAAATGTTCCGGAGCGATGCGGTTCGCGATTTCCACGCCGTCGAACCAGTCCTTCACCACGAGGATGCGCCCGAAGTTTCCGAGCACCTTTTCGAGGAGTTCGCGCTTCGGGGAGTTTTCCACCTGGATATCCACGCAGGCGCTAATCATCTGGGCGGTTTCCATGTTGTCCGTAATGCAGATGGCCGCCTCAAAGCCGGAACCGTGTTCCGCCTGGGAGAGCAAGTCAGCCGCAACAAAGTCCGGATCGCAGGTGTTGTCTGCCATCACGAGCACTTCGGAGGGACCAGCCACCATGTCGATGTCCACGACGCCAAAAACTTCCTTCTTGGCGATTGCCGCAAACACGTTGCCCGGGCCCACAATCTTGTCGACGCGTTCCACGACGGTCTTGCCCTTCGCATCCTTCGCGCCGTAGGCAAGCAGGCCAATCGCCTGAGCGCCGCCTATGTGGTAAACTTCGGTAATGCCGAGTTCCTGCAGCACGAATGCGACAGCGCGGTTGATTTCGCCCTTGATGGGAGTCACGACCACGATGTCTTCCACGCCGGCAACGAGAGCCGGGACCGCGTTCATGATGACGGTGCTCGGGTAGATTCCCGCACCGCCCGGCACGTAGAGGCCCACGCGCTTCATCGGGCGAATGCGCTGGCCGAGCACGACGCCGTCGGCACCTTCCATGAGCCAGGATTCTTCCATCTGGTTCTTGTGGAAGTCGCGCACGTTCTTGATGGCCTGCTTCAGCGCCTTCTGCAGTTCCTTCGGGCACTTGGCGGCAGACTTCGCGATGGCCGATACCGGCACGCGGATGTTCTTGCCCTTCAGGCCGTCGAACTTCTGGGCGTATTCCGTCGCCTTCGCGATGCCACCCTTCTTGATGTCGGCAAGGATCTGCATCACCTTGTCGTGAATTTCCTTGCTCGGGGCGACTTCGCGCCCGCAGATGCGTTCAATTTCAGCTGATTTCGGAGTAACCTTAACAATTTGCATAAACTACTTCCTCTTCTTCGCAGAGCGAGTGATATCGGCAAGGTTCCTCACCTTGCGGGCACTCAACTTCTTGGCCTTCGCCGGAGCGGGTTCCTCTTCCTTCACGGCGCTTGCCTGCCCCGCAGCCGCAACCGGCTTCACGTCGATATGCTTGTACGCGCTCTCGATAACCTTGTTGTCCACGAGAATCTTGTAGGTCAGGCCGTCCACGAACGCCATCCAGCTCGCCTCGATGATGTTGCTCGAGACGCCGACCACGTTCCAGTAGCCCTTCTCGTCGCCAAACGTCGTCCACACGCGCACGGTAGCGTCAGAAGCCACCTTGCTCCCGAGCACGCGCACCTTGTAGTCGTCGAGCTTGACCTTCGCCATGTTCGGGAAGAACGGGAGCAATGCCTTGCGGAGTGCCGCATCGAGAGCGTTCACCGGGCCGTCGCCCTCGCTCACCTGATGGCTTATCTTGTCGCCAATCTGGAGCTTGACCGTCGCTTGCGAAACGGAAACGCCCTGAGTCGTCTTGTCTTCGATGACGCGGTAGCCCAGCACCTTGAACGGCTCCTGCACCATGCCCAAGTGGCGGTACACGAGCAGCTTGAAGCTCGCCTCGGCGCTGTCGAAATGCCAGCCCGCGTTCTCGCGTTCCTTGATGAGCGTGAGCAGCTTGCCCACCACCGGGTCCTTCTTGTCGATGCCCGGCTTTATAGCCCTGAGCTTTTCCACAACGAGGGAACCGCCCGCCTGGTCGCTCGTGACGAACACGCGGTCATTGCCCACGGCATGCGGGTCGATATGCTCGAAACTGCGGCTCACCTTCATCACGCCGTCAATGTGGGCACCGCCCTTGTGCGCAAACGCCGCATCGCCCACGTACGGGGCGTGCACGTCGCTCGGCAGGTTCACAATCTGGTCCACATTGCTGCTCAACTGGCGCAGCCTCGCAATCTTTTTCGCGGCAAAGAACTTCGCGCCCATCTTGAAATGCAGGTCTGCAGCGATGGTCGTGAGGTTTGCGTTTCCGCAGCGCTCGCCGTAACCGTTCACCACGCCCTGCACCATCGTAGCGCCGCTCTTCACGGCAAACAGGCTGTTGCACACGCCCAGGCCCGCGTCGTTATGCACGTGGATGCCGATAGGCGTCGAAACCACCTTCTTCACG
>CACXKY010000144.1 GCA_902768325.1 Fibrobacter succinogenes | reverse complement strand
TCGCAGAACACTTCGTCCGGGGTGTTGTCGCCGTTGATGCGGCTGATGATGGACTTGCTGTACTTGCCGAGCACCTTGGCGGTGGATTCCTTGTACACCTTGAGGCGGTTCTTGATAACGGCTTCGTCGGCGTCGTCCTTGCGGCCTTCGATCTTGGCGCGGTTCAGGAGGCGGGCAACGATGGTCTTCTCGTCCTTGATGTCGAGCACAAAAATGTGCTTCACGTCGACCACGGATTCGATGAGCTTGACCTGGGCAACCGTGCGGGGAATGCCGTCGAGGAGGAGGGTGTCCTTATCCGGGTTCACCTTGTTCGTGTTGATGAGGCCTTCGATGAAGCGGCCGAAAATTTCGACAGTGGCTTCGTCCGGAACGAGCAGGCCCTTGCTGGAGTAAGAAGCGAGGAGCTTGCCGGATTCGCTGGAAGGAGCAATGCCACGGAAGATGTCGCCCGTGGAAATGTGCTTGAGGGAAGTGGTAGCAGCGAGCTTCGCGCCGACGGTACCCTTGCCGGAACCCGGTGCGCCGAAGATAAGAACTGCAGGAATTTTAGCCATTGTTAACCTCTTGGGTTTGATTGTTGAAATTTTTCGCGGTCAAAGATAGCATTTTTACGACTGGATCTTTTCGCACTTGAAACTGAGCTTGCCGTTTTCGACGCCGATGCTTATCGTGGAGAAGTCCGTGAGGGTGCCAAGCAGGAGCCCTTCGGCAATCGCGTCTTCCACGAGGTTCTGGATGGAACGGCGGATGGGTCGCGCCCCCAGGGTGGAATCGTAATTGTTGTTCACGATAAATTCCTTCGCCTCCTGGCTGATTTCCAGCAGGATTCCGCGATCGGCAACGTTCTTCTGCAAGAAGCCCATCTGGATATCTACCACCGAGACGAGGTCCTTCTTGGAAAGCGGGCGGAAAACAATCTGTTCGTCGATGCGGTTTAGGAACTCGGGCGAGAACACGCGCTTGACTTCTTCGCGGATGGCGTTTTCCATGCGTTCGTAGTCGTCGGTCTCCCCCGTCTTGGTGAATCCCATGCCGCCGCTGTGGCGCACTTCACGCGCACCCGCGTTACTCGTCATGATGATGATGGTGTTCTTGAAGTTGATCTTGCGGCCATAACTGTCCGTCAAGATGCCGTCATCGAGGATCTGCAACAAGATGTTATAGATGTCCGGATGCGCCTTCTCGATTTCGTCGAGGAGCACCACGGAATAAGGATGCTTGCGCACCTTCTCCGTCAGCTGGCCGGCACCGTCTTCAAAGCCGACGTATCCCGGAGGAGCGCCAATCAGGCGGCTCACGCTGTGCTTTTCCATGTATTCGCTCATGTCGATACGGATCATGGAATCTTCGCTGCCGAAAAGCGTAAGGCTCAGCACCTTCGCCAGTTCCGTCTTACCCACGCCTGTTGGGCCAAGGAAGAGGAAGCTACCCATCGGGCGCTTGCTGCTGCGGATGCCCGCACGCGTACGGCGGATTGACTTCACGATGGAATCGACAGCAGCATCCTGGCCAATCACACGCTGCTTGATTTCGTCCCCCAGATGCAAGAGCTTCTGCGTCTCTTCACCGCCGAGGCGGCTTACGGGGATGCCCGTCATCTTGCTGATGCAGTCGCGGATATCGCTCTCGCCTACTACGGGCGTTTCTTCGCCTTCGTCCTGAAGTTGCTTCTTGCGCGCGGCAATCAGATTCTGGAGTTCTTCTTCGCGGGCACGGAACTTGGCCGCATTCTGGTAATCCTGATTCGAAACGGCTTCTTCCTTCTGCTGCAGCGATTCCGCCAGTTCCGCTTCCATGTCCTGCAGGTCTTGCGGAACCTTGATGGAATTGAGCTTCACGCGGGCGCCCGTTTCGTCAAGGACGTCGATGGCCTTGTCCGGCAAGAAGCGTTCGCTGATATAGCGTTCGGCAAGCGTCACCGCGGCTCGTATAGCCTCGGGCGTGTAATGCACCTTGTGGTGCTGTTCATACTTGGCACGCAGGCCTTCGAGAATCTGGATGGAATCCTCGGCGTTAGGCGGATTCACGAGGATTGTCTGGAAACGGCGTTCCAGGGCGGCATCCTTCTCGATGTACTTGCGGTATTCGTCAATCGTCGTCGCGCCGATGCACTGCAGTTCACCACGCGCAAGCGCCGGCTTGAAAATGTTGGATGCGTCGAGGCTGCCTTCGGAACCGCCGGCTCCCACAATCGTATGGAGTTCGTCGATAAAGAGGATTACGGAATTGCCCACGCGCTGGAGCTCCATGATGAGCCCCTTCATGCGTTCTTCGAACTGGCCGCGGTACTTGGTACCCGCAACCATCGCCGCCACGTCGAGCGTCACGACGCGCTTGTTCGCGAGCAAGTCGGGAATCTTCTTCTGTACAATCTTCTGCGCAAGGCCTTCGATAATGGCGGTCTTGCCCACGCCCGGTTCACCGATAAGTGCCGGGTTGTTCTTCTTGCGGCGGCAAAGAATCTGGATAAGGCGTTCGATTTCCGCTTCACGCCCGATAATCGGGTCGAGCTTGCCTGCGCGGGCCATCGCCGTGAGGTCGCGGCCGAAGTGGTCGAGAATCGGAGTCTTGGAGCGCGACGCCCCGCGAGCATCCCTTTGAGCCTGGAACGGACGCTGCATATCGTCGGCTTCCGGCGAAACGTTCGAATCGTCGCTATGCTTCAGCTGGTCCAACGCCTGCTGGAAACTTTCAAACGTCACATTGAACGTCGAAAGCGTCCCCGCGGCAGGGGAATCCGACTGTTGCAAAATGGCAAGCATCAAATGTTCCGGGCCAATATACTGGTCCCCTTCCATCTTGGCAATCTTGGCCGCATTAAAAAGCACCGCCTTGGTACGCGCCGTAAAAGAAAGCAATCCACGAGGATCACCGCCCACGGTCATGATGCCGCCGTCGTTTGTCAAATTCTTCTGGACCGTCTCCGCGAGATCGTTCAAGTTCACCTTCAAGGCCTTTAGAGTCTCAGCAGCATAACCCGATTCTTCACGGACTAGCCCCAAAAGCAGGTGCTCGACGGTAATGCTGTCACTACCGAGATTGCGAGCCGCCATGCGGGCGGCCTGCATCACCGCCTTGGCCTTAGCAGAAAAGATTCCATTTCCGTCCGACATACTCACTCCTATTCCAAATTCTGAATCAAGCCATTGTGCATCACAACGCGGCGTTTCGCAAAGGATGCAAGCTTTTCATCATGGGTGACAATCAGGAACGCCTGGTTGAATTTTTCGTTCAATTCACCAAAAAGTTCATTCAGCTTAGCCGAGTTGGCTTCGTCAAGGTTACCGCTCGGTTCATCGGCAAGAACAAGGTCCGGATGGTTCATCAAAGCGCGGGCAATCGCGATACGCTGGCGTTCGCCACCGCTGAGTTCACGGGGCAAGTGCTTGAGGCGGTCCTTGAGGCCCACCGTTTCCAAAAGCATCTCGGCGCGTTCGCGACATTCCTTCTCGCTCGTCCCGAGGATGCGGCCCGGAACGCAAACGTTTTCAATCGCGGTAAACTCGCTGAGCAAGTGATGGAACTGGAAAACGAAACCGACCTTGACGCGGTGGTACATGTCGCGTTCGTCGTCGTTGAACTTGGAAAGCGACTTACCCTTGAAAAAAATCTCGCCCGACGTCGGCGTATCGAGCATGCCCACGAGGTTCAGGAACGTAGACTTGCCCGAGCCCGAGGAGCCCGTAAGCGCCACGAGTTCGCCTTCATCCATCGAAAAGTTCACGCCCTTCAAAATCTCGAGCTGTTCACCCGTTTCGGAGAAAACACGACGCAGGTCGACTGTCTGCAATAAACTACTCATGTCTAATCGCTCCTACAGGGTCAAGACGGCTCGCCTTCCATGCAGGCAGCAACGTCGAAAGCACACAAAGCGCGATACCGATTACAAATATAAGCACAACATCGAGCAGGTGCACCGAAATCGGGAAGTACGGAATCACATAGACATCGCCCGGGAGCTTGATGAAGTGGTAGGCTTCCTGCAGCTTGCAGAGCACCAGGCCCACGGTACCGCCTACGATGGTTCCACCCACGCCAATAAAGCTTCCCATGAGCATGAACACGCGCATGACGCCGAACTTGCTGAGTCCCATACTGCGCAAGATGCCGATTTCCTTCGTCTTGTCAATCACCACCATGATAAGGCTGCTGATGATATTGAAAGCGGCCACCAGGATGATAAGGCAGATAATGGCTGCAACGATAAACTTCTCGTAGTTCATCCACTTGAGGAGCGTGATGTTCTTGGTCTTCCAGTCAATGACATAGTAGGGGTACGTAAGCCATTCCCCGACCTTGTCCGCGGCCTCGCCCGCCATCCAGTGGTCCTTGATGCGGAACTGGATGCCCGAAACGGCATCGCCCATAGAAAGGAGTTTCTGCAATTCCGGAATGCCCACATAGGCGAGGTTGCCGTCGTACTCGTAGGTGCCCGTCTCGAAGATGCCGCTCACCACGCACATCATCATCTTCGGGCCACCGCTCCCGACCATCTCGTCGGGGCTCTGGAACGTCTGCAACACGAGCTTGTCGCCCACCACCACGCGGAGGCGGTTCGCGAGGCCCGAACCGAGCAAGATTCCCGGACGGAGCGTCCCGCTCATATCTTCGAGGCTATCGACAGAGTAGTGCCCCCACTTCATGTACTTGTGGATGTCAGTCACTCCCGAAGCCGTCTTGGAATCGATACCGTAGATGACGATACCGTCGTTCACCTTCTTGGAACTGATGCCCACCTTGTAGATGATAAACGGGGAAGCAGCCACCACACTGGGGTCGTGGGTACGCACCTCGTTGATGAGGCTGTCATAAGAGGCAATGGGTTCGCTGTTGTACGCCATCAATTCGAAGTGGGCGTCCTTCCCTATCATCTGGGCAGTCACTTCTTCTTCGAAGCCGTTTACCGCGGCAAGGGCCACCACCAGCGCAAACACGCCGATGGAGACACCGAGCATACTGAAGAT
>CACXKY010000143.1 GCA_902768325.1 Fibrobacter succinogenes | reverse complement strand
TCGTTGATGCGGTTGATAATCTTCAAGTGCTCGTTGAAGTGCGCGATGGCATAGCTCAATACGCGCAGCACGAACGTGTTCAGGCTGTCGATTTTCGAGAAGCGCTTCTCGTCCATCACCGGGATTTCGGAGTCCGCCAGCAGGAGCACCCAGTCCTTGAAAATGAAGATGCCGAAAGATTCCACGCGGAACTGGAAATTGTCCTCGGCGGAATAGTTCTTCGGTTTCTTGAACACTATCGTGGTGAAGTCATCGTCGTACTCGATACGGGAAAGCTCGTCGGAGTCGAATGCGGAGGCGATGGTATGCTCGGTAATCTCGTATTCCTTGACCAGGACGCTGCGCTGTTCCTGGCTGAGGGAGCCCATGATGACGATGTCCGCGGCGTCTTCGTTCGGAGCTGCCGCGATACGACCGGATTCGATTTTGTAATACTTGAGCATAGAGCCCCCTTTGATCGAACGCGGGTAAATATAGAATATAGACGAGAGACGAGAGACGAAAGACGAAAGAAATAAGTGTAAAACAAGGAAAAAAATAATCAAAAAAAGCCCCGGCAATGCCGGGGCTCTTTAGTCTTTCGTCTGTAGCGAGCGACGCGAGCGTCCTCTCGTCTAAACTACACGCCCTTCTTGAAGTGCTTGGACCACCACAGAACGATCGGGGAGCAGATGCACACGGAGGAGTAGGTACCGATGAGGATACCGAAGCACTGCACAAGGCCGAAGTCGCGGATGGAGGAACCGCCCTTCACGGCGAGGATCACGCACACGAACAAGGTCGTGAGGGAGGTGACCACCGTACGGCTGAAGCACTGGTTCATGGACTTGTTGATGGTTTCGGCGAAGTTGCTGGAACCGAACACGGCGGTGTTTTCACGCACGCGGTCGAAGTTCACGATGGTATCGTTCACGGAGTAACCGATCATCGTGAGGAGCGAGGCAATCAGGGCGCCGTCGAAGGAAAGACCGAAGACGGAGATGAAGCCGAGCGTGATGATGGTATCGTGCACAAGGCCGAGCACAGCCGCGACACCGAAGCCGAGACCGAACTTGCCGAATCGGAACCACACGTAGAGCAAGATGCCGAGCCAGGCGAGGATCACGGAAAGGATGGCGTTGAAGCGGAGTTCCTTACCGATAGTCGGACCCACGTTGTCGCGGGCGACGATTTCGCACTTCTGTCCGGCCTTCTCGAAGGCCTGGGCCATCTTGAGTTCAAACTGGGAATCGTCGGAGGCGCGCATGCTCACCTGGTAGGAGTTGGCGGAAGTACCGCCGAGCGTGCGGACCTTGGTACCCGTGATGCCGGCAGCGGAGAGGGCCTTGCTCAAGTCCTTTTCGTGCCTGCCGTCGTCCTGGTACTGAATCGTATAGACCTGGCCACCGGTGAAGTCGATGCTGAAGTCGAATCCCTTCACGGCGATGCTTGCGATGGAAGCGATGATGAGAATCAGGGACACGAGGCCGAAGCGGCGACGGTTCGGGATAATCTGGAGGTTCGCTTCGTTGATGGCCTTGAAACCGTTACCGATAGAAAGCGTGGTGCGGTCGCTCTTGGCCAGGCGCCAGTCGAGGATGGCGCGGGTCACCGTGATGGCGCAGAAGAGGGAAGTGAGGATACCGATAGTAAGCGTAAGACCGAAACCCTTCACGGAACCGGTACCGATTTTGTAGAGGATAAGGCCGGTAAGCACGGTCGTCAAGTTGGAGTCCAAGATGGCGCTGAAGGCGCGGTCGTAACCCTTGGCCACGGCGGCGCGGGCGGTAAGGCCGTTCTTGAGTTCTTCACGGATACGTTCGTAGATAATCACGTTCGCGTCGAGGGACATACCCACCACGAGGATGAAGCCCGCGATACCGGGGAGCGTGAGGGTCGCGTTGAACACGGACATCACGGCGGCGGTCACGAGGGTGTTGATGATCATACCGAAGCTAGCGATAAGGCCGCCCAGGCGGTAGTAGGCCACCATGAACACCAAGCAGAGGATAAGACCGATGGCACCGGAACCGAAGCCCTGGACGATGTTTTCTTCACCGAGGGTGGCACCGACGCTGCGGCTTTCGATAATCTTCATCGGGGCCTTGAGGGCACCGGCACGGAGCACGACGGCGAGGCGGTTGGCTTCGGCCATGTCTTCGAGGCCGGTAATCTGTGCTTCGCCGTTCGGGATACGGTCACGGATGACCGGGGCCGAAATCACCTGGTTGTCGAGCACGATGGCCATCTGCTTGCCGACGTTCGCGGCAGTCACGGCAGAGAACTTCTTGGGGCCGATACCGGAGAACTTGAGGCTCACGGCCACTTCACCGGCGTTGGTACCGTCGCCCACGCGGTACGGGCGGGCGTCGGAGATGTCGTCACCGCCCATTTCGGCACGGCGGCGGAGGAGGTAGAGGCGCTTGGCCTTGATCTTGGAGTCGCGCTGCACCGATTCGAGGCCGCTGCCGAAGGCGAAGGCCACGTCACGCGGAATCAGCTTCTGCACGGCTTCGAGTTCGAAAATCTTCTTGACCGTCTCGATGCTTTCTTCGGCGATGAAACCGCCGTTACCGAAGGAGAGGTAGTAGGCGCTGAGAGCCTTCCCGACCACGGATGCCGGTATGGCGTCGGCGGAGTCGGCCACGGCGCTGTCGGCCTTGGGAGCCTCGGCCTCGGCGACCTTGCCGCCCAGGAGTTCTTCGTCGGAGAGCTGCTTTGCGGTATCGGCGGCCGGCTTGGCGCTGTCAGTCGCGGCGACGGTGCTGTCCTTGGCCGTCGTATCGGCCTTGGCGGAATCGCTGGCGGTCACGTCGGTGGTCTGGCGGGTCAGGTACTGGTCAATGAGCGTAATGACCTGGGTGAACTTTTCGCTTTCTGCAAGAATCTTGAATTCGAGCTTGGCGGTGGAACCCACGAGGTTCTTTGCGGTAGAATCGTCCACACCGGCAAGTTCGACCAGGATGCGGTCGTCGCCGGACGGGGAAATCTGCGGTTCGGAAAGGCCGAACTGGTCAACGCGGTTACGGATGATTTCCAGGGACTGGGACTGGATATCCTTGATATCGTCGGTCGCCTTGAGGCCAGCCTTGTCGATCTGGAGGGTGATGCTCGTACCGCCGGCAAGGTCAAGGCCGAAATTGATGGACTTGGAGCTCAATTTCGGATTTGCCTTGAGGAAGGCTTGCTTTTCTTCACCTTTCTTGGAGTGAACCTGAATAGAAGGCCATACGGTATAGGCCGAGAGTGCAATGACGAGGAGAATGATAAATTCTCGCATGCCGAATTTATTTTTTTTCATTTGTAATCCCTTAATTAAGGCATTAAATTAGCTAGTTGCGGGTCAAATGTAGAAATTTTAGTCGGTAGTTACTAGTTACTAGTTACTAGAAACGACGGAATAGACGGCTTTTTTTGTTGAGAAAGGGGGAGGCCTCCCCCTCGCTGCAGCCCCGGCCCCATCGTCATCCCCCGAGCACCGCGGAGGGGGATCCATCACGTTCATAACCGCACTTGTCTACTCGATGGGCCGGGTCTTCCGCTACCCCCTCTCCTAGGGGCTCTGCCCCTAAAACCCCGACCGCTGTCAACTAACCGCTGTCATGCCCGCGAAGGCGGGCACCTCCTTCTTTTCGTCGAAAAACATGCTGACCATCGCCGATTGTCATGCTGACGTCACCCTGAACTTGATTCAGGGCAGCATCGGATTCTCCTTACCAGAACCGCTTTTCATAATAATGTTTGCTTCGAGTGGCATTTCGCATGCTCGCACATTCACTTCGTTCGAGTGCTCTCTTTGCGAAACGCCTCCTCTCCGCAAAGAAACACGAGAGTGGCTCCGTTATGTAATGTTACCGCTAGGTACGTGTTAAGAGCGGTTACTGCTCAGCCCTTGTGGCTGTTAGTCACTGCGGGCTTCACGAAAATCGGGTTTAGTAAGGACTGCTAGGAACGTCTTGGCGCGGGGCTAGTAATCCTTTACACATCGGACAGAAAGAACACTTGGCTTGTTCATTGATTCGCTGAATTTTACATTAGTTTCTGTAAAAGACACAACGCCAACCCTTAGCGAATCTATTTCTTCCGCGACCCAATAAAATCCAAACTGACCAATTAGGCCGTATTTTTTTTCTATCAAATCAGGATCCGACATTCCCCCCAGTAAAACAGCAAGACCGATATCGTCACCGCCTCCAAAAACTTGTGAAAGCATCGGATCGGCCCCTTTCCCTTCGCTAGTTGGCATTTTTCGCCACTCATAGCCGTTCATAACATGCCAACCTTCGGGACATATTCCCTGCCGTTGCGCTTTGTCGGCATTCAAAATCGTATCCGGGCATTCCGGAGTCGAGCCCAGTGCAACCGTATCGCACGCCCGGGGCAGTCCCATGGCCTCGCTCCACGTGTAAAGGCCTCCAAAACCGTTCTCGCAGTACCACGGGTCGTCATTGTAGCAGAACTTCTCGACAGTCTCGTCCGAATACGTCGCCGTCTTCGCAGTTACCATCTTGCCGTAATTCAGATTGGTCGCAAAAACAACAAACGTCAGATTATACGCCGGCGCTTCGTGTACAATCGTCCTGTATTCCTGATTGTCGCGAGGATCGACGAACGTCTCGTACTCAATCCACTCTTTGTCGTTATACTGCTTCGACATGTCGAAGTAACTACTGCTTGATTTCACGGAAGAACTTGACTTAGGCAGAGGGACCCAGAATCCGCCTTGGCAGATATAACGGACCCCCTGATTATTCTCCAAAGAAGTTTTTTCAAGACCTTCCTCAGTACAGGCTTTCAATGACGAAGAACTCGACGACGTTCCCGAGCTGCTCGATGTTACAGAAGAACTGCTCTTGGAGTCGGTGGACGGGCTGGATTTTGCAGAAGACGAACTGTTCTTCGACGAAGACGAGACACTGCCGCTCGACTTGCCGCCCTTGCTGCTACTGGAATCGTCATCGCTGCTAGAAGCGGAGCTGTTGACGCCCGAGGAAGATTCGTCATCGCCGCAGGCGGTAAAGGACATAGTTATGGCGAATAGCGCCAAGGCTAGGAATCTGCATACTTTCATTCGTTCGTCTTCAATGCAAAAAAGCGTGATTGCCTATACACAACAATCACGCCCCTAAAATAACAAAAAAACGTTGTCCACACGGGGTTACAGTTTTCCAAGTTCGCGAAGCATCTTCTCGTACTTGTCTGCACGGGCCTTTTCCGCGTCTGCACGCTTTTCTGCTTCGTCAGCACGTTGGCGTTCCTGGTCAACGGCGATGTCTATTTCTTCTTGCCAAGTCATATAGCGTAACCTCGTTTCGTTGTCCGTCTGGTACCACTTCACTAGCCTATCGATATTTTCGGTTTCCGGAGAAATTGGCTTCTTGGTGGCAAAGTACTCCAGGTATTCCCGAATCGATTTCTCGGCGACGTCGTGATACTTACTGAATATATAAAAATTTTTGAAACTGAGGTCTCCCAGTTCGATTTTCGGGTCGTCGACTTCTAAATTTTTGAACCTGTAAACGGCCCGACCCTGTCCAAAGATGTCTTCGGGACAAAGAAACATGATGTAGAGTTCCTTTAGGTTGTAGTATACTTCACCCTTGTTTAGCGACTCGCTGTCGCACATCGCCTGATAGTAGCGGGTT
>CACXKY010000142.1 GCA_902768325.1 Fibrobacter succinogenes | reverse complement strand
AATTGTCATTCCGGCCTAGTGCCGGAATCACCGTTTATTGTTTGTTTGTTAAATCTGGTTCAGTGCCTGGTCGAGGTCGTTGATGATATCTTCGTAGTGCTCCGTACCGATGGAGAGACGGATCGTGGCGGGGCTGATGCCTGCGGCGGCGAGTTCTTCCGGAGTGAGTTCCGAGTGGGTCGTGGTGTACGGGTGAACCACAAGGCTCTTCACGTCGGCGACGTTAGCGAGCAAGCTGAAAATCTTGAGAGAGTCAATGAACTTGAAGGCTTCTTCCTGGCCGCCCTTCACGTCGAATGTGAAGATGGAACCGCCGCCGTTCGGGAAGTAGCGCTCGTAAAGCTTGTGGTCCGGATGGTCCTTGAAGCTCGGGTGATTGACCTTCGCCACCTTCGGGTGCTTCGAGAGGAATTCGAGAACCTTCTTGGTATTTTCCACATGGCGGTCGAGGCGGAGCGAAAGCGTTTCCGTACCCTGCAGCAGAAGGAAGGCGTTGAACGGGGAAATCGCGGCACCTTCGTCACGCAGGAGGATGGCGCGGATGTAAACGATGTAAGCAGCGGCGCCTGCAGCGGCCGTGAAGGGCACGCCGTAGCTCGGGTTGACTTCGGTGAACTGCGGGAACTTGCCAGATGCAGCCCAGTCAAACTTGCCACCGTCAACAATCACGCCGCCGAGCGTGGTACCGTGACCGCCGATGAACTTCGTGGCGGAATGAATCACGATGTCGGCACCGTGTTCCAGCGGGCGGATGAGGTACGGAGTACCGAAGGTATTGTCGATAAGCACCGGAATCTTGTGCTTGTGGGCGATTTCAGAAATCGCTTCGATGTCCGGGATGTCGGAATGCGGGTTGCCGAGCGTCTCGATAAGCACGAGCTTCGTGTTTTCCTTGATGGCACCTTCGACTTCCTTCAAGTCGCGGGTGTTCACGAACGTGGTATCGACACCGAACGGGCGGAGCGTATGCTGCAGAAGGTTGTACGTACCGCCGTAAATCGTACGCTGCGCCACCACATGGTCACCCTGACGGGCGAGAGCCGTGATGGCATAGGTAAGGGCTGCTGCACCGGATGCGACTGCGAGGGCCGCGATACCGCCTTCGAGGGCGGCTATGCGTTTTTCAAAGACATCCTGCGTCGTGTTGGTGAGACGGCCATAAATATTGCCTGCATCTTTCAGATGGAAGCGGTCAGAGGCATGCTGAGCGCTGTGGAAAACGTAAGAGGTGGTCTGGTAGATAGGAACCGCGCGGGAATCGGTCGCGGGGTCTGCTTGTTCCTGGCCAACGTGGAGCTGAAGCGTTTCGAAGTGGAGTTTGTTCTGTGTTGTCATTTGTGAAATTCCTTTTTAATCGGGGTGATTAAGTTTTCGTACAGGGGGTAAAGTAGAACCTTTTTCCTACTCTTTCAATAGGGAAATACGGAAAACATCGATAATTTTGCTTATAATTTTCTTACCGATAGTTTTTATCTATAACTAGCATATAGGAAAAGCCTATTAAACGACCAAAAAGGGCAAAAATAGACCCCTATACGAAAAAGCCCCGCAAGCTTTTCGCTTACGGGACTTGCTGTATATATGGAACTTTCTCTAGGCTTCAGCACGCAGCTGCTTGGCCGCGGCAACCAAATTCTTGAGGCTTGCGGTCGTCTCCGTCTCACCACGTGTCTTAAGGCCGCAATCCGGATTCACCCAGACATTCGCCTGCGGAACCTTGTCTATAATCTTATGGATCGTCTTCACGATTTCATCCACGGAAGGAACGCGCGGCGAATGGATATCGTACACGCCCGGGCCTACCTGCGTCTCGAAATGCGCCTCGTTGAGCGCGTCGAGCAGCTTGAGGTCGGAACGGCTCGCTTCGAACGTAATCACGTCGGCATCCATCGCGTCGATATCGCGGACTATGTCGTTGAATTCGCTGTAGCACATGTGCGTATGAATCTGCGTCTCGGGTCTGACCTTCGCATGCACCAGACGGAACGCGGGGATGGCCCAGTCGAGGTATTCCTTGTGCCAGTCGCTCTTGCGCAGCGGCAACTTTTCGCGGAGGGCCGCTTCGTCAATCTGGATAACCTTGATGCCATTCTTTTCGAGGTCCAAAACTTCGTCACGAATAGCAAGGCCAATCTGCTGCGCCTGCGTCTTGAGCGAGATGTCTTCACGTGGGAAGGACCAGTTGAGAATCGTCACCGGGCCGGTGAGCATGCCCTTCACTGGCTTGTTCGTCTGCTTCTGGGCGAACACGGACCATTCGACGGTGATGGGCTTGCTGCGGTGGATATCGCCCCACACGACAGGCGGCTTGACGCAACGCGTACCGTAGCTCTGCACCCAAGCGTTCTGCGTAAAGATGAATCCATCAATCTGCGTACCGAAATATTCCACCATGTCGTTGCGTTCGAATTCGCCATGCACGATTACGTCGAGACCAATGCTTTCTTGCAGGGCGATGCATTCCGCAATCTTCTTCTGGTTGAACGCCACGTACTGCTCACGAGTGATTTCGCCCTTCTTGAAGGCGGCGCGGTTCGCACGGACTTCGGCCGTCTGCGGGAAAGACCCGATGGTCGTCGTGGGGAACGCCGGAAGATTGAACTTTTCAACCTGCACCTTCTTGCGATCGGCGCGGGACGGACTACGCACGAAGTCGGCATCGCTGAGAGCGGCAAGGGCGGACTGCACGGCAGCATTCTCGCTTACGCGGGCCGTAGCAAACAGGGCCCTGTTCTTCTCGAGAGCGGCAGCATTCGCCGTCGCGAGGTCGGCAAGTTCCACGAGTTTTTCTTCGGCGAAGGCGAAATGCTTCAAGGTTTCGGCGGGGAGTTTCTGCTCGGCAGCAACGGTGTACGGCACGTGCAACAGCGAGCAGGAAGTACCCACCACCACGCGGGACGCATCAACAGCCTTCTCGATTTCGGCAAGGAGAGCGTTTTTCTTTTCGTAATCCGCACGCCAGATGTTCTTGCCATTCACCACGCCCGCAAAGAGGACCGCATTCTTCGGGAAACCGGTCTTGATGAGTTCGAGCGACTTGAGGCCTTCCACAAAGTCAAGGCCGATGCCGTCGAAGCCAAACGAAACGACATCCTGATAAACGTCGCGGATATCGCCGAAGTACGTCTGCAAGAGAATCTTTGCGGAAGTCTTCGCATGGACCTGTTCCAGCAGGAACGCATAGATAGACTTGAAGAGCTGTTTTTCTTCGTCGTTCACGTCAAAAACGAGGGCGGGCTCGGCTAGGGCGATCCATTCGGCTCCGGCTGCCGCAAGCTGTTCCACCAAGTTCAAATAGGCGTTCACGGCAGAAGCGGCAAAGGCGGCAGCCTTCTTGTTACCGTTGTAGCGGGCAAGACGCAGGAACGTGTAGGGACCGATGAGGCTTGGCACAGTCTGGATGCCAGCAGCCTTGGCCTCGTTATACTCCTGGAGGGGCTTCACGTCGCCGGAGAGGGCGAGCTCGGTAGAATCGTCGAGTTCGGGCACGATGTAGTGGTAGTTCGTATTGAACCACTTCTTCATCGGGAGGGCCTTGACGTCACCCTTGGCTCCCTGGTAGCCGTGGGCCGCGGCAAAATAGGTCTCGAGGGCGGAAAGGCCGAGTTCCTTGTAACGGGCCGGAACGGCACCGAGCAAGAAAGCCGTATCGAGAACGTTGTCGTAGAACGAGAAATCGTTGGACGGAATGAACGAGATGCCGGCAGCCTTCTGCTTCTGCCAACCGTACTGGCGGATTTCAGCGGCAGTTTTCTGGAGTTCCGCTTCGGAAACTTCACCCTTAAAGAACTTTTCACTAGCAAACTTGAGTTCGCGAGCCTTGCCAATGCGCGGGAAACCGATAACCGATGTTTTCTTTGCACTCATAGTGTTTTACCTACCTTTTTTACATGTTATTTTGTTCGCTCGCAAATATACCCACTTTTTTGAAATAGGTAAAATACTATTTTTTATGCATTCACCATAGGTTGAAACTATGGTACAACGCAACGACTAAAAACAAACTATCTTTTCTTATACCTCAAAGCATTGAAGTAGACCTCACAACCGAATACCTTGATATGACTTTACAACAACTTAAATATGCCGTAGCAGTAGCCGACACCCTGAACATCACCGAAGCGTCCAAGCGCGTCTTCATTTCGCAGCCGAGCCTGACCGCAGCTATTCATGAACTTGAAGAAGAGATGGGCGTGACGATTTTCAACCGCAGCAACAAGGGCGTCACCATCACGAACGAAGGTGACGAATTCCTCTCGTATGCGCGTCAGGTATTGGAACAGGCGGCCCTCCTCGAGGAACATTACAAGGGCGGTGAAAACGGCAACACGATTTTTTCCGTAAGCTGCCAGCACTACTCCTTCGCGGTAAACGCCTTTGTCGATGTCATCCGCAAGTTCGGCGGCCCGAGCTACGACTTCACGCTCCGCGAAACACAGACAAACGAAATTATCGACGACGTCACCAAGATGAAAAGCGAAATAGGAGTTCTCTACCTGAGCGGCAAGAACGAGAAAGTCATCCGCAAGATGATGCAGAAGAACAACCTGGTATTCGAACCGCTGTTCACCACGCCACTGCACGTGTTCATATCGTCCAAGAATCCGCTTGCCACAAAAGAGCGCATCACGCTCGCCGACTTGAAACCGTTCCCGTACCTGACCTACGAACAAGGGAACTTCAACTCTTTCTACTTCGCCGAAGAACCGCTTACCGCCATCGATTTCGACTGCCCGCGCAACATCAAGGTCCGTGACCGCGCCACACTTTTCAACTTGCTGATCGGCCTCGACGGTTACACCATCTGCTCTGGCGTCATCAGCCATAAGCTGAACGGCAAGGAGATTATCGCAAAGCCGCTCGCTGTTTTCGACAAGATGACCATCGGCATCGTAACACGCAAGGGCGTGACCCTATCGCGCTACGCCAGGGAATACATCACCGCGCTCCAACACCATTGCAACGCCTAGCGCAAGATAAAAGGACGTCCCTGCACAGCAGGAATAAAAAAGCCCGCGGGATTGCCGCGGGCATTTCCGTACATAGTTTCCGGATATAAAAAAAGCCCCCTCGATGGTTTAGCTCAAGGGGCTGTTTCGCATATAAAAAAGAAGGGCCCCTCGAGCGTTAGCTCAAGGGGCCCGTGAATCCAGCGGCGCCCTACTCTCCCGGGCCCGGGGGCCAGGTAC
>CACXKY010000141.1 GCA_902768325.1 Fibrobacter succinogenes | reverse complement strand
CTGAATTTGACTTTGAAGATTTGGCGTCAGAAGGATGCCAAGACCAAGGGACAGTTCGAAACTGTCAAGATCAACGATGTTTCTCCGGACATGTCCTTCCTGGAAATGCTCGACATCGTGAACGAAGAACAGATGAAGCAGGGCAAGGAAGGCTTCGCCTTCGACCACGACTGCCGCGAAGGTATTTGTGGCATGTGCTCTCTCGTCATCAACGGTATGCCGCACGGTCCTGACCATGCGACCACCACTTGCCAGCTTCACATGCGCAAGTTCAAGGATGGCGACACCATCGTGATCGAACCGTGGCGCGCCGCCGCATTCCCGGTTATCCGTGACTGCGCCGTGGACCGTACCGCATTCGACCGCATCATCCAGGCTGGCGGTTTCGTTTCCGTCAACACCGGTGCCGCTCCTGAAGCTTCCACGATCCCGGTTCCCAAGGCTGATGCCGACCGCGCCTTCGACGCTGCCGCCTGTATCGGTTGCGGTGCCTGCGTGGCCGCCTGTAAGAACGCTTCTGCGATGCTCTTCGTTTCTGCGAAGGTGTCTCACCTCAGCTTCTTGCCGCAGGGCAAGGTCGAGGCGAAGAAGCGCGTGCTCGCCATGGTCGCCCAGATGGACAAGGAAGGCTTCGGCAACTGCACGAACCTTTACGAATGCCAGGCCGCCTGCCCGAAGGGTATCACCGTGGATTACATCGCCAAGATGAACCGCGAATACCTCGGCGCCACCGTGACCTACGCCGAAAAGGTGTACGGTAAAGATTAATGTCGGGTAGGGAGCGCCGCTCCCTACGTCATCCTGAGAGCCCTGTAAGGGCACGAAGGATCCAGACCCGCATTACAAAAAGGGACCGCAGCGATGCGGCCCTTTTTTTATATTGTCTACTGTAACAAAAGGAGTTTTTATGAAAAAGATTTTTGCGATGATGGCCGCGTTTGCCTGCGCCGCGTTCTTCTCTGCCTGCAATGACCAGAAGGCAGAAACCAAGACGGATGCCGATGAATCCCTGAACAAGGTGAAGGCGGCTGGCGAGTTCGTGCTTGGCCTTGACGACTCCTTCCCGCCGATGGGTTTCCGCGACAAGGAAAACAACATCGTTGGCTTTGACATTGACCTTGCGACAGAAGTTTGCGCACGCCTGGGCGTGAAGCTCAAGACGCAGCCGATTTCGTGGGACGCCAAGGAACAGGAACTGAATACCGGCAAGATTGACTGCATCTGGAACGGCATGAGCGTGGACAGCGCCCGCGCCAAGGCGATGAACCTGAGCGATCCGTACCTCAAGAACCGCATGATTTTCACGGTGAAGGACAAGGCTCTTGCAAATCTCGCGGCCCTCGCCGGCAAGAAGATTGCCGTGCAGAACGGCTCTACCGCCCAGAAGTTGCTCGATGCTTCCGAAGCGGGCAAGGCTGCCAAGGAAATCGTCCCGTTTGACGACAACCAGACGGCGCTCATGGATTTGGACAAAGGCGGTGTCGACGCCGTGTTCCTCGACGAGATTGTCGCGAAGTACTGGATTGTTGAAAATGCGAAGGATTACGTGGTGCTCGAAGAAGGCCTTTCGGACGAAGTCTACGCCGTCGGTTTCCGCAAAAAAGACCAGGCCCTTCGTGACGCCGTGAATTCCACCTTGGCCGCCATGAAGGCGGACGGCAAGTTCGACGAAATCTCTGCCAAGTGGTTTGGAAAATAGGTGTGAGGTCGCTCCCTGCGGGAGCTTTGAGGTATGAGCTCGGCGCAGTGCGCCTCTGAGGTTATTCATGTCGGAACTGTCAACGCTTTTGCCCATTCTCTGGGGCGGCTTCTGCACGACGCTCGCCATATTCGGCCTGACGCTTTTGTTCTCGATTCCGCTCGGCCTTTTGATTGCCGTGCTCAAGATGAGCAAATGGCGCGTGGTGCGTTACCCGGTGTCGTTCTACATCTCGGTGATGCGAGGGACGCCGCTCCTGCTGCAGATTGTGGCTATCTACTTCGGCTCGTACTACCTGAGCGAATATTCGGGAGTCGGTTTTTCGTTTGACCGCTTTCCGGCGGTGATTATCGCGTTCTCGATTAACTATGCGGCGTACTTTGCCGAAATTTTCCGCGGTGGAATCCAGTCGATACCGAAGGGGCAGTACGAGGCCGCCTACATGCTGGGCCTTACCCGCACGCAGACGTTCTTCCGCATCATTTTACCGCAGGTGGTAAAGCGTGTGGTGCCCGCGAGCGCGAACGAGGTGATTACCCTGGTGAAGGATACGTCTTTGGCGCAGGTGATTGCGGTGACGGAACTTTTTGCGCTTGCCAAAAAGCAGCAGGCGGCTTATGCGAGCATTTACCCGCTGTTCGTGGCGGGAGTGTTCTACTATGTGGCAAACCTTTTGTTGAGCGTGTTCTTCGCCTACGTGGAACGCAAGCTCGACTACTATAAGTGAGGCGTAGAATGGAAAATGTGAATGAAACTGCGCCGATCCTCAAGGTTGAACATGTCAAGAAGTCCTTTGGCGACAATCAGGTGCTCAAGGATATCTCGTTCGAACTGAATGCGGGCGAGGTGCTTTCGATTATCGGGCCGAGCGGTTCCGGCAAGAGTACGCTGTTGCGTTGCATTACCCAGCTTGAATCGATTGATGGCGGAATGGTGCAGGTCGACGGCAAGGACATGGTGCTGCCGGGAGACAAGGGCGCTCCGGTAAAGTATGCCCCGGTGAAGGTGCTGCGCGAAATCCGTCTTTCCACGGGACTCGTGTTCCAGAATTTCAACCTGTTCCCGCATTTGACGGTGCTGCAGAACCTCTGCCTGGCGCCTGTGCGCGTGCTGGGGGACTCTCGCGAAAATGCGCGGGCCATGGGGCGTTTCTTGCTCAAGCGCATGGGCCTCGAAGGCAAGGAGAAGGCTTACCCCTGTGAACTCAGCGGCGGCCAGCAGCAGCGCGTGTCCATTGCCCGAGCCTTGGCGATGAACCCGAAGATTCTTTTCTTTGACGAACCGACTTCTGCGCTGGACCCGGAACTTACCGGCGAAGTGCTCAAGATTATCAAGAAGCTGGCCGAAGACAAGATGACGATGGTCATCGTAACGCACGAGATGGCGTTTGCCCGCGACGTAGCGGACAAGGTCGTCTTTATGGACGGTGGCGTTATCGTGGAGCAGGGAAGCCCTGATTTCGTATTCAACCAATCGAACAACGAACGGCTTTCAAGTTTCTTGAGCCGATTTGCCCAACATTAATTTTACCGGTACTGCGTACTCCAGCGGCGCTTGAAGCGCGGCTCGTCTAGGACTTTCGCCCAGATGAATCCTCGTCTCACGTCGGCGATGCTCTTTGTTGAAACTAAGGGCTTGCGGGCGGTAACAGGGGCATCGGATTCGGGTTCGGCAAGGCCTGCGCTAACGGCGGCCGCGGATTCGCGTGCAGCCCTGGCGCGGTCTTCGAGTTCGTTCAGCTGGCGCTGGCGCTCGACAAGTCTTCGCTGCTCGAGTTCCTGCTTGCGAGCGTCTTCGGCTTCGTCTGCCGGGTTGGCGTCCGGTTTCGGAGCCGGTTCTTGGGCCTGTCGCTTTTCACGGTTCAGCAGGTTGTCCAGTTCGTCTATGTCGTGAACGAGCACGTCGCAATCGCCTTCGCCCATGTCGTGACCCACGATGCGGTGAGCCTGCAGCGCCATGAGCATCTCGGCGGCGGTATTCTCGTCGACCTCGAATTCGTCCATGAAAAATTCCAGGTTGACGACGTCCACGTCGATGACGACTTCGGCAATGTCGCGGAGCGTCAGGGTGTCGCGGTGGCGTCTGGTATTGACCGGGGGAGCAGGGGGGACGTAGGTCCCCTGGCTTGCTTCGCGCTGCGCTTCTTCGAACTGCCGCACCAAATCTTGCAAGGAACGCGGGGGCGTATGCCCTTGCGCTTCTTCCTGGGATTCGTATTCGTCATCTTCGTCCGGCTGGTATTGTTCCGACTGCTGCCGCTGTTTATTCTTGTTCGCAGCGACTTTCTTGATGACGATGTCGAGGACCCATATCCCTATGAGTATGAGAAGTCCTTCCATTTGTTATTTCGCTTCCGGGGCGGATCCGATTTCCTTCCTCATCTGCGTGTCGGCTTCGATGTTCTTGAGGTTATAGTAGTCCATCACGCCGAGCTTGCCGTCACGGAGGGCGGAGGCCATGGCCATCGGGATCTGGGCTTCGGCTTCGACGAGCTTGGCTTTCATTTCCATGACCTTCGCCTTCATTTCCTGTTCGGCGGCGTATGCCATGGCGCGACGTTCTTCGGCCTTGGCCTGGGCAATCTTCTTGTCAGCTTCGGCACGGTCGGTTTCGAGGATGGCACCGATGTTCTGGCCCACGTCCACGTCGGCGATGTCGATGGAGAGAATTTCGAAGGCGGTACCGGCATCGAGGCCGGAGGCGAGCACCTTCTTGGAAATCATGTTCGGATTTTCGAGCACATCCTTGTGGCTCTTGGCAGAACCGATGGAAGACACGATGCCTTCGCCCACACGGGCAATCACGGTGTCTTCGCCGGCACCACCGACCAACTTCTGGATGCTGGCGCGCACGGTAATGCGGGTCACGGCATGCAGCTGGATACCGTCAAGGGCCACGGCGGAAACCTTCGGGGTCGTGATGACCTTCGGGTTCACGGACATCTGTACGGCCTCGAGCACGTTACGGCCGGCGAGGTCGATGGCGGCGGCTTCCTTGAAGTCAAGCTTGATGTTCGCCTTGTTCGCGGCGATGAGGGCCTGAATCACGCGGAGCACGTTACCGCGGCTAAGGTAGTGGGCTTCGAGCAGGTTCGTATCGACGGGGAGGCCAGCCTTGCAGCTGAGGATTCGCGCTTCCACGATGACCTGCGGCGGCACCTTTCTGAGACGCATACCGATGAGCTGGAAAATGCTCACGTTTGCCCTGGAGAACAAGGCCTGGAGCCAGAGGCTGAAGAACTTGCCGATGAAGGCGAGCAGGACGATGACGGCTATCGCCGCGATGACAATACCAACGATGAGAAGAGTATCCATTGTTTATCTCCGATTTATATTACCAAGGATAATATACTAAAGGCTTTTAGAACAGTTTTGGGTCGTCCACTTCGTCGCTGGCGTCTTCGCCGTCTGAACCGTCGTCAAAGCTGTCCGGCGGGGTGATGCGGCTCGTGCGCTTGACCTTCTTCGCGGTGAACTTGCTGCCGAGCGCCTTGTAGCTCTTGATGTCGGCGACTTCCGTGAGGTCGAGTTCTTCCTTCTGGACTTCGCGGCCCACCTGGTATTCCATCAGCTGTCGGGCATCGTCTGTCGCGAAGAATTCGATCATCTGCGTATCCTTGTGGTCGGAAACCAGGCTGAATTCAGTCGTCATGGGGCAACCTTCCAGGTTGAAGCGCTTCACCATGTAGTTGTAGTTGCCGCCCTCGAAGTAGAGGATGGTAAATACCTGCGCGGGGTCGAACTTGTGGATATACTTGATGCCGCTGCCCACGAGAATCGGGTCTGCCATGTCGTGCACGCGGGCCGTACCGTTCTCCTTCACGATGAGAATCTTGTCCTTCTCGCCGAATTCGCCGATGCGGTCGCCCTTCTTCTGCGTGCTGATGAGGCCGCTGGGGGCATCGAAGTATAGCACGCGCGCCCCGAGGGTACTCACGCCCTTGCGGATGCGC
>CACXKY010000140.1 GCA_902768325.1 Fibrobacter succinogenes | reverse complement strand
GCGCATCTGCGCCGGCGAGACGATGTCGATGGACTTGACCGAACCCGATGCCGGTTCCGACCTGCAGCGCGTGATGCTCAAGGCCACCTACAGCGAAGAAGACAAGTGCTGGTACCTGAACGGCGTGAAGCGCTTCATCACGAACGGCGACTCCGACATTCACCTGGTGCTCGCCCGCTCCGAAGAAGGCACCCGCGACGGTCGTGGCCTTTCCATGTTCATCTACGACAAGCGCGACGGTGGCGTTGACGTTCGCCGCATCGAAAACAAGATGGGTATCCACGGAAGCCCGACTTGCGAACTTGTCTACAAGAACGCCAAGGCAGAACTCTGCGGCCGCCGCAAGTTCGGTCTCATCAAGTACGTGATGGCACTCATGAACGGCGCCCGCCTCGGCATTGCCGCCCAGTCCGTGGGCATCAGCCAGATGGCCTACAACGAAGCTCTCGCCTACGCCAAGGACCGTAAGCAGTTCGGTCCAGTCCGTGGGCATCAGCCAGATGGCCTACAACGAAGCTCTCGCCTACGCCAAGGACCGTAAGCAGTTCGGTCAGGCTATCGTGAACTTCCCGGCCGTCTACGAGATGATTTCCCACATCAAGGCTCGCCTCGACGCAGGCCGCGCCCTGTTGTACCTGACCGCCAGCTACGTGGACATCTACAAGGGCCTCGAAGACATCGAACGTGACCGCAAGCTCACCGACGAAGAAAAGGCTGAACTCAAGAAATACCAGAAGCTCGCTTCCGCATGCACTCCGCTCGCGAAGGGCATGAACTCCGAATACGCGAACATCAACAGCTACGACAGCATCCAGGTTCACGGCGGTTCGGGCTACATGCTCGAATACGCTTGCCAGCGCCTGTACCGCGATGCCCGTATCACTTCGATTTACGAAGGTACGACGCAGTTGCAGACGGTTGCGGCTCTCCCGCACGTGACCACCGGTACCTACAGCCAGATGCTCGAAGAATTCGAAGCCCAGGATGTGCGCCCGGAATACGAAGCACTCAAGGCCCGCGCAAAGGCCATGGACGCTAAGTACAACGAAGCTGTGGAATTCGTGAAGGCCGCGAACAACAACGAGTTCACCGACCTCTGCAGCCGCCACCTGTACGAAATGGCCGCCAACTGCGTGATGAGCCAGCTGCTCCTCCGCGATGCAACCAAGTCGCCTGAATTGTTCGACAAGAGCGTGAAGGTGTACCTGAACCTCGCCGAAGCCGAAGTCGCGAAGCACTACAACTTCGTGAAGAGCTTGAGCGTGGAATCGGCTTCTTCGTCATTGCACTTCGTGCATGACAGCGTCGGTTATCCAATGCGAGTGCAAGCACTCGCGCTGTATAACCTAGCACGTCATTGCGAGGGGCGCCAGTCCCGAAGCAATCCATAAAAACTTAAAGACCTCGGTGATGAACCGAGGTCTTTCTTGTTAATTTATTTAACCTTATGTTCCGCCATATAGATGGCCAGGTAGTCAATGACTCCTGATTCGGCGCCTTTCACGGGGATGTAACGCAGGTTGTTCTGCTCGTCTGCAATAATGGCGAGGCCTGCGATGTAATTGATCCAGTGATAATCCTCGTAGTATTTGAGCGCGACTTTTTTCTTGGAACCGAATACGGCCAGCGGCATCACGAAGATATCGTGAGACACCATGATACTCACGCGTTTCCACTTGGGCAAATTCTTGAGAATCACGGACTGCATAAATTCCTGCGCGCGCGGCTCAAGTTCGTAGAGGGCGTCCGGGTACGGCTCGCCGTAGGCCCAATGACTCATGAGCTCCACGGAGCCTCCCCTCATACCGAGATTTGTTCCATACTGAGCGAGTTCGTCGGCCGAGATTTTCAGGAACCAGTTGCCCGTGATGTCGTAGTTCGTGATGAGCTTCGGGAGGCTCGCTTCGCCGCGGCCTTTCGAGATGTTGTTCGCGGTCTCGTTCGTGCGCACGAATCCCGAGGTGATGTAGCTGAATTCTTCATCGCTCTTGAGACTCTTGCCCAGGTCTTGCGCCATCTTGACGCCGTTCGCGGTAAGTTCCGTCTCTATCGTCACGGCATCTTCGCGTTCGGAATGGCGGATGATGAATATCGCCTTTTCGGTTGGCGCAAGGCTTTTGTACACATCGGCGACCGTCGCGAAACCGTCCTGGTCGAGCGGGACTTCTGCCGGGGCTACCGCTGCAGACGACGTGATGTTCGTTGCGGACGATGCGGGCAGGGCCGTCGTAGACGATAAAGGCGACTCTGTCGAAGACGACGAACCGGCATGCGGTCTTACCGAAGAAGAAGTCTCAAGCAAATGATGTCCGCCGGAAGAAGATACCGGAATGGGCTCTGATGACAAAGCCACCGAAGACCATTCCGTCGAATCCTGCGCAGATGACTCCCAAAATGCATCCAGGGAGCCGGAGGATTTTAAGTCAGATGAGCAGGATTCAATAATTGATGCTTCGGGCTGTGGACCGGTGGAGGAATCCGGGTCGTCACACGCAACTAACACAGTGAAAACCGCGATGCATACAGCCTCAATAAAGGATGTGGTTATGAAATGCGCACGCATCACGATCCCCACTGGTAGTCACCCGCCTCGTAGACGGGATTTTCGCCATTAAAGCCTCGCGGACGCTTGATCTTGTCGTCGAATACCGTCTTGTTGAAAATGCGGAAGTCGCCGCGCTCGTAGCTCTGGAACGAGATGTGGCAGAAGATGGGGCCTGCCGGCATGTACTCGCTGTAGCTCATGGTGCGTTCGCCCGCAGTGTAGAGGTAGTTGAAATACTTCCCATTCAGTACGATGTGCAGCCCGATATTGCCAACAGTGAACCAACGCCCCTTCGCAAGGATGTTCTCGTGGTGTGTATCGTCGTAGTCCATCACCACGAATTCCGCGTCGCCACTCTTGTCCAGGTGGAAACGGTACTTATGGTTACCGCCACAGCAACGCCCGTCGAAGAACCACGTATAACCGCTTGCGGCAGCGATACGCGGGTCACGCACGCTTGTGTCCGGGTGGGCAATCTGCTCGTCGGTCACAAGGCGTTCCGGCTCCACCGCGGCAATCAACTGTTCAAGCGTTTTCGGATTGCTTACCGACGTGAGCGTCACCTTGTTCTTCGCTTCGCTCATGGCGCGGCGGTACAGGCGGTACGGGATACCGTCATCGCTAATCATCGTGAGTTCATCTTCGCTGAAAACGTAATAGGCGTACGTCTTGGTACCGCTCTTGGTAGCCACGTTGAAACTGCGGTTGTTGAGCGTGTACCACTGCCCCGAAACGTTCGGGAATCCCGATACGGCGGCATTGCCGTCGTCGCCAATCACCACGGTATAGTCATCGCTAATCCAGGCTTCGTCTGCAGCGGTAATCAAACGGCAATCGCGGTGTTTGTCGCCTTCACAAACTGCGGCCGACGGATTCGCCGCCTCGCAGGGGCTAACCATCCCCGGCGGGAGCTCGGTAGACATCCCGATTCTAAAGCCCATATCGGCAGCTCCGTCACGGCTGCGGATGGCACGGCGGCTCACACGCGCGAATTCAGCGGGCTCGCCATAACTGCCGCCACGGCGCGTCTTGTTGCCCGACCCGGTAAGCTGTACCGGATTCACCTTGTCGCCGGCGGTATAGCCCACGAGCCAGTCATACACCCATTCCCAGGAATTCCCGCTCATGTCGTAAAGTCCGAGCTTGTTCGCTTTCTTGGTCGCCACGTCATGCGCCTTGCCGCCGCTGTTCTCGGAATACCATGCCACATCATCGGCCGTATTGCTGCCGGAGAACTTGAACTTGTCGGCCACGCCGTCCTTGCCGCCACGCGCCGCAAATTCCCATTCGGCATCGGTCAGCAAGCGATACTGATGCCCCGTCAATTGCCCGAGCTTGCAAGCAAAACCGTTAGCGTCGAACCAGCTCACGCCAATTTTAGGCGCCTTGTCCGATTCCCACGCGTTCTTTTTACCGCCCATCACCGCGTTCCATTGCGCAATCGTCACCTCGGTAGGCGCGATGTGGTAAGCGCCCACCGTCACCTGGTGCGCAGGCGTCTCGTAAATCTTGTCCTGTTCGGCGCAGTTATCGCACCCGCGCGTATACGTACCACCCGTCACGTACACCATGTTAAAAACAGTGCCGTTTACCGTGTCCGAAAAATTTGCGGGAGCGACATAGACGAAGTCCATTTCGCTAGAAGATGAAGTCGGGAGAGATGCGGAAGACCCCTGCGAAGATAAAGAGCTCGAAGAAAGCGCTCCAGAAGAATTCGTCACCGAAGACGACAGAGAAGCACTCGCCGGAGTCCCACCCGATGAAACCACAGCATGATTTTCGCCTGAAGATATGCCTTTGTCGGCGCCAGCGGAAGATGCCTGAGACAAACCAATCTCTTGGACCCCATCATCTGACTCAGGCAACCCCGCGGCATCCTCTACGGACGATTCGCCGCAATTCCAAAACAACCCAGCGGCAAACACCGTAACCGCCCAAAGACCCGAGGATTGCTTATTCATAGACGCCTCCGTCGAGCTACCAACCCTAATCCAGAGTTAATATACTTCTGAGCGGAGCTTTGTCACCCGTATAAAATTTTTTACTGTGGACAAATATGTCAACAGGAGAATTTTACTTTACTCGCACGACACATGTATGGACAGCGTTCTTGCTCCGGATTACGGCAATGTATTGCCCTGTCGGGAGGTTTTCAAATAAAGCAACTCCATGATCCTTTGAGAGAACCCGTGTCGACACGATTTGCCCCGTTGCGGAAACGAGACTTACAGAGGCCGCCTCTTGGAAATTTCCTTCAATGACGATGTTCTTGCCTCGTGCATAAATCCGAGGTACGACAAACTTGCCTGCCGATTTTAAAGCCATAGTGGAATCGCCCCCCTTCGACGCAGTGTCCCCTACGGCATATAGCGGGGAAAGAGCTTCTGCCCAAAGGCGGTGCATCGCCTGGCCGCCTTTCGTTTCGGCATTCGGATGCACGCCATCGCTTGCGAGCAGTTCGGGATGTTCCTTGAAATACCCGAAAAAATCGGGCCCTGCGGGGAGGTTATTGTCTGCGGTGAGTTTGTCTACGGCATCCAGAAAAGCGGGATTGACTTGCCAGCCGGCCTTTGATGAATCGGTCGCGATAATCCGAGCAATCACAGGCGTGATTCCGTGGGCCTTTGCGGCATCGATAATCGCCTGCATGTTGCTCACGTAGGTATTCAAGTTCCAGTCTCCACCGCCCCAGGCGTCATTCGTACCCATCTCAATGGCCCAGAACTTCACATTGCCGGCGTAATCAAGGTATTTGCTCAAGTGCTGAACAACTTCGGTGCTGTTGATGCAGCCAATACCCCCACGCAACATGGCAGGAGTGTATTCCGGGAAACGCGCGTGAATGAGCTGTGCCGTTGTCGAGTCGGTATCCTGCTGCTTGAGGCCCATCTGGCTGATGCTCGTACCCATGAAAAACCATGTGTCGGTACCGCCGTTACTCATGTCGAAGGCCTCGATTTCAAGAATCTGGCCCACGTCGCCTTTACTTACAAACTTGAACCAGGACTTGCCCGCGAATTCGATTTCGACGCCGCGTGCCATCACGGGGTTGTTTTCGACGGTGGCAGCCACTTCCCAATCGCCGTCGTTGCCGTCGGTCGAATTGTCCGAAGTCAGAATCTTGAAATTTGAAAGGGGGACCCCGCTATGCCCGCAGCCGCTCGTAAAATCGGTCGCCCAAGCGCAATCGCCGTAGGATTCCCAGTTGATAAGCAACCTGGTTGGACCTTCGCCCACGTTTATCGCAATTTCCTTGGCGCTACTGCTCTTCCAGTTGGTGAGATAACCGTCGGTCAGGTAGTCGGTAGTCGTTGTACCCGTATGGGCGGGAAGCCCTCCCGAAACCAGCTTGTTCGGAGTAATCGCATGCGCAAGTCCCCAGGCCGATAAGGTAACGACCGAGGCAATCGCCATTTTGTAAAAGGTCCCATTATCCATACACAAATCCAATAATCACTCTAAAGATATACTTTGAAGCCCGGTTTTCATCAAAAAAGATCCGGGCCCAAAATAAATCGTTGAAAAATGCTCATCAAGCTATTTCTTGATGTACAGGGAGCTCTTTGTGTGGCCCTGGACACGTGAGCGCACAATATAGCGCCCCTGCGGGAGTGCGTTCAGGCTCTTGCCCACGTAGTGGCCGTTCATGTCAAAGATGCCAATGGTCATTGCAGGGGCGTAATACTGCGGGGCCTTCGCGAGGCGTGTCGTGCCGGAGTCGGGGGGCGTTACTGTCGTATCGGGATTGGTATTTGCGGTGTAATTTCCCCAGCCGGGCATGTCTTCGAGCGAAAGGACCCGCTCGTCATCCATATTGCTCTTCCACACGGCATCCTTTGTCTGGCCGGGCCAGGTTCCGCTCCAGGTGCTGTACCACGGCATCCACCGCTTCGTCGGTGTGCATGTTGTTCACGTCGGGAATGGGGCCGTTTTCGCTGAGAGCGAGAATCTTCGTGGCATTCGATGCGTTCTTGAACTTGTCGAATGCGCTCGCGTTGCTGGAATGGTCGTTTGCGCTGTTGTATATGTCGATGGAGAGAACGTCGTAGTATTCGCTGCCCGGATTCCAGGAGGTGACGGTAGAACCTTCGGGGTTGAACACCCAGATCATGTTCTTCACGCCCTTGACCTTTACCATGCGGTCAAATACCAGGCGGTAGAGGGCTGCGAACTGGTCGCCCGAATTGATGCTCCACCAGAACCACTTGCCACCCGCTTCGTGCAGGGGGCGAAAAATGCCTGCGATACCATCTTTCTGCAGTTCGAGGAAGTAGTCGGCGATGTGGTCGATGTCGGCGACGATACCCTTGTAGGCGGCACTTTCGGTGTTCCATTCGGTAGTGCCGGGCTTGAATCCGGTAGAGAAGTCAAAATCCGTGTATTCGCCGCCGTTGGCCGCACTCTGGATATAGAAGGCGTCCTTTTTGTCGAGCGGGTCTTTCCAGTGCCAGGTAAACGCGGGGATGCCGCCCGCCTTCCACAGGTTCTTCGCGAGGGAAATAGCCTTGTCGGTGTATTCCATGTTCCAGCTGCTGGAGGCGTTCGGGCCCGATGCGAACAGGAAATCGAGCCCGACGAGTGCCGGGTACTTGCCCGTGCGCGTATAGATGTACTTTACGTCGTCGTGGGTCTTGAAGTCGGCGCCCCCGCTCATGTCGCCGGTCATGATTCCGCTAATCGTCTTCTTGCCGAAGTTTTCGCGCAAGAAACTGTAGAGCTTTACCGCACTCTCGGTCGCTTCCGGGGTGACCGGCTTTGCGGAGAGCTTGAATGCCGCGGATTCGTAGGCGGAAATGTCGATGTAGTCTACGTCAATCCATCCCCAGTATTTTTCGATGGCGATTGTGTTTGCACCCGCCTTGAGCGTGACTGCGGTCGAAAGGTCTGCCCATCCGGTCGTTGCGGCAAAGTCGATTGTGCCTGCGGTTGCGCCATTCACCTTGAGGTAATTGGCCTTGAAATCGCCTGCCTTGTAGCGGATGGTGAGCGTGTATTTGCCTGCCGTTTCGACAGTGACTCCCGTGAATGTAATGTTACCTTCTTGAAGGCTTGCATAGCCTGTGCCCGAGACTTCGCTGCTGTTGACAATTTTTGCCTCGGTTGAGACGGTTGCCGATTCAGCTTCGTACTTGGCAGCGAATGTGGCAGTTGTAAGGGTGGCCGCGAGAATAAAGGCCATTTTTCTTCTAAACATTAGAACTCCTTGATACACCATTGTGCTCTAAATCTATGTTTGCAAACGAGTTTCAAGGCGTCTTTTTTCCGTTAGCTGTGGACAAAAATGTCAACATATTTGTAAAAAATCAACAAAAAGCAGCTGTAAAATTTGATTATTTTGACAATAGAAACTATATTATTGGGGTTGGTAAACTATGTTCGCAAGAAACAAAATCAACATATACGACTACACCGACTACCGCAAGTTCCTGCAGGATTTTTACGAGCTCGAAAAGTCGCTTGACGTGACTTTTAGTTATCGTGTCTTTGCTGCGGCTGTGGACATTGATGCAAGTCTCTTGGTGAAAATCTTGCAGGGGAAACGTCACGTGTCCTCGAAAGGCATCGAGCCGTTTGTTGAATTTTTCCGTTTCAAGGAGGCGAAGGCGGAATACTTCCGCGAAATGGTCACCTACGGCAAGGCCAAAACCGACGAAGATGTGCGCAAGCATTTCGAGGCGCTCCAAAAAATGCGCCCAGCCACTTGCCGCGAGCTAGACGAAGCACGCTACCGCTATTTCCAGCAGTGGTATTACCCGATGATCCGTTCGGCGCTCGACGTGTTTGATTATCGCGATCCGCAAGATGCCGCCGCACTCGGCGAAGCATGCATTCCAAAGCTTTCCGCTTCTCAAGTCGAGAAGGCCGTTGATGCCCTGTTGCAGTTGGGACTTGCCCGCTGCCGCAGGGATGGCCGAGTGGTGCCCACCGAAGCGCACCTCCGCACTCAGGAACACTGGTTGAGCGCCACTATCAGCGACTACCAGGGACGTATCGCGGAACTGGCGCGCGACTCGATTGCAAGCACTCCGAAGGAAAAGCGTGACATCAGCACGCTCACCATGGCACTCGACTCGAGCCAAATCCAGAAAATCCGCAACATTCTTGCCGAAACAAGGAAAGCCATCGTAAACGTGGTCAACGCGATGCCCGCACAGATATGCGATAGCGTTTATCAGTTAAATTTCCAGTTGTTCCCGATGATAAAAAAGGAAGAACGATGAAAGTGTTTCAGGAGATAAAGTCCTGCCTGTCGGCCTGTATCGCATTCGGCTTCGCGCTGACAGCGTTTTCGAGCTGTTCCGATAGCGGGTCCGAAACTGCGGGAGCCACGAGCGAGACGACGAACGGAATTGCCGTTATCGCGTTCGACGGCGCACATACGCCGATACCGCAGGCGCTCGTTACTTTGTATAGACATCCTGATGAAGGCCCCCACGTTTCCGTCCTGGAAACCGCCACTGCAGATGATTCCGGAATGGTGCAATTCGAAACTCAACCGGACCAATGCCAGAATGCAGAGTGTTACATCGAGGGGATTGCCGGCGAAGACTCTTCGCTCATGGTCTGGACGAAACTCGATGCCGTAGATTCCACGACGAATGAAATTGAACTTCTACCGTCCGTGTCGCTTATGGTACGCACAGGAGCCGCCGCTTCTGATTCTACAGTCCTAGGCAGATCCTTGATGCTTGATGCAACACCCTATTCGACCAAGAATGATGGTGGCGATTTTATATTCTCGCATATTCCATCGGGCCTATATACGGTTATAGCGGAGGGCGAGCCCGTTGCCACAGTTTCGCTCGAAGCGGGTTCTTCCGTTGACACACTCATCCGCATTTCAAATCTTACCCGCGAGTTCATTTTCGAGGATTTCGATGATGGCGACAAGCTAAATAACTTGGCAAAGGACTACCCGAATTACGGCTGGTACTACATGCCGCACAAGAGCGCCAGTTTTGAAAGCCCCGATAGTACCGGCGGATTTACGGGAGCACTAATCAATGACAACGCTTCCGGAAAATACCTTTCGTTGAGGTTCTCCATAAAAGAATCGGGCTACGTCATGCTCGGAACGCATCTCGGGCTCGATTCCGGCTACTACGACCTGAGTTCGCTTTCCGCAATCCGCATTAAGGTTCGTGGAAACTGCGACTTTGCCGCTGCACTTGAACATTACCGCGAAATCGAGAACAACAACTACAACAAGGCGCTTTGGTTTGCAAAGGCGAGCGATGAATGGACTGAGCTGGTCTTACGGCCCGGCAAAGAAACGCTGGACAAAAAGAATTACCAGGTCGCCTGGGACGATATTTCGAGCGAAATCGGCATATTCAGCATCTTCATCTATAACGGTTCCCGCCTAGATATAGACGAAATCGTATTCGAGGGAATCGCTCCGGACTCGTTCAGCAAGAAATCGGAATAAAAAAATGGTCGCCCCGGGTGGGACGACCAATTTAATTTCCGGTCTGGGTCCTAGCTCATAGAGCTTAACTCAACTAAGGAAATTAGTTACCGCGTTCGAAGCGGATGAAGTTCACGACCTTCAGGCTGGAAAGACCGAGCTGCTTGGCAACGACTTCCTGGAGGTAGTCCTTGACAGAAAGCTTCTTCGGGTTCTTTTCGGACATGAAGAATTCCTGGTCTTCGAGAACGATTTCCTTGAGCACCTTGGCGACGCGGCCGTCAATCTGGCGCTGCAGGAATTCGGGCTTCGGAGCCTTGCCGGAAGCTTCAATCTGAGCCTTGGCGATTTCCTTTTCCTTTTCGATGGTTTCGGCCGGAACGGCGGCATCGTTCAGGGCAACCGGAGCAAATGCGGCAGCCTGCATAGCGATGTCCTTAGCAGCCTGCTTGAGAGCAGCTTCGTCGGCAGAACCTTCGAAAGCGAGTTCGGTGATGACACCGATCTTGCCCTTCATGTGGCTGTAGACACCGAACACGGAGTTCGGGACCTTCTTGAGTTCGGCGAACTTGCGGAAGTCGATGTTTTCCTGGATCTTCACGAGGACGTCCTGGAGCACATCGTTCACCTTCTTGCCATCGACAACAGCGTTCTTGAGGTCTTCGACAGAGGCGATGGCCTGAGTCTCGACAGCCTTCACGGCGAGAGCGGCGAGGGCGACGAAGTCGTCGTTGTTGGACACCGGTTCGGTCTCGCAGGAGAGTTCGAAAGCGGCGGCCTTGTCGGCAGTTTCCACGAGGTAGATGCGGCCTTCCTTGGCGGCCTTGTCGGCGCGCTTGGCAGCAACGGCAGCACCCTGCTTGCGGAGGAGTTCCACGGCCTTGTCCATGTCGCCATCAGTTTCAACGAGGGCCTTCTTGCACTGCATCATGCCCACGCCAGTCTTCTGGCGGAGTTCGTTAACGAGGGAAGCGGTAATCTGCATATTACTTGTCCTCGCCGTTGTCGAACTTCTTAACTTCTTCCTTAGAAGCCTTCTTGTCAGTGGAACGCGGCTTGACGTTGGCGGCGATGTAGTCCACAATGAGCTTGATGGACTTCACGGCGTCGTCGTTGGCCGGAATCGGGAAGTCCACGAGCGTCGGGTCGACGTTCGTGTCGCAAATGCCGATGATAGGAATGTGGAGGCGACGAGCTTCGGCCACGGCAATCTTTTCGTGGGCGAGGTCAGTCACGACCAGGAGGCCCGGGAGGTTCACCATTTCACGGATGCCACCGAACACGCTGAGCAGCTTTTCGCGTTCGCGGTTCTTGTCGAGCACTTCCTTCTTGGAGAGGGCCTGGAAAGTTCCGTCCTGTTCCATGGCATCGATCTTGTCGATCTTCTTGATGGACTTACGAACCGTCTGGAAGTTCGTGAGCATACCACCGAGCCAGCGGTTGGTGACGGAGAACTGGTTGCAGACGGCAGCAGCGTCGAGCACGCACTGACGAGCAGTGGGCTTGGTGCCGACGAAGAGCACGGTCTTGCCAGATTCGGAGATCTTGGCGGCGGCCTTGGCGGCTTCTTCGAGGAGGTCGCGGGTCTTGGAGAGGTTAAGAACGTAGATGCCGTTCTTTTCCGCCAGGATGTAGGGTTTCATTTTCGGGTTCCAGCGCTGAGTCTGGTGACCAAAGTGGGAGCCTGCAGCAAGCAGGTCTTCAACGGAAGGCAGATTTGCCATAATGTATTCCTTTCGGTTAGTTCTACCCGGCATGCAATTAAGCCGCGAAGCGAAGCCCGAACCTAGGGTTGTGGACCGCGCCACCGAAGCGACTCTCGCAAACCGGTGATTGGTTTTACCCTGGCGAAATTGCCAGAGCGGCGCTAAAGATAGTTATTCCCAAGGGACAAGTCAACTCTTTCTGGTGTTCCAGGGCTGGGAAGACGGGCTGGAATTTCCTATATTTATGCATATAAGCAAATAAACGCATATTGATGCGCTTAACAGGTTGCGCAGGAATAAAGGCAAACATGACTCTACGCGAAGCTTTTGAAAGCAAGATGATGCTGCTCGACGGCGGCATGGGTTCTGTCATTCAGACCTACGGCATCAAGGGCGCGAACAACGACATGCTCTCCATCGAGAAGCCGGAAATCATCCTCGATATCCAGCGCCGCTACGTGGATGCAGGCGTGGATTGCCTGACCACGAATACGTTCTCGAGCCAACGCGTCAGCCAGCACGAGTACCACCAGGAACACCGCATTACCGAAATGAACCGCGCCGCCGTGAAAATTGCGAAGCAGGCCGCGGCAGAGGCCATGGAAAAGTACGGCCGCCAGGTGTATATTTTGGGCGACGTGGGTCCCACGAGCAAGATGCTCTCCATGAGCGAAGACGTGAACGACCCCGCAAGCCGTAGCATTACGTTCGACGAACTGGAAGACGCCTACCTGGAACAGA
>CACXKY010000139.1 GCA_902768325.1 Fibrobacter succinogenes | reverse complement strand
CTTGGGCAAGAAATGTTTGAAATGCAAAATTCTTATATAGCCCACGCTGCAAATGGAGATACCATTTATCAGCCTGACGGCACCTTCCTCTATTACACCGAGCAATCTGTAGAAGAAGCAATCACCCAAACAAAAGCATCCATTCAGATTGTTCAATCAAAACTAGATTCTCTATACAATCCGAATACGTATATAAACTGGGATTCATTCTAATATTTCAAGAAATACAAAGAAGGGCCGCGACATAAGTCGTGGCCTTTCTAAGTGGAGCCTCCCGGACTTGAACCGGGAACCAACGGGTTTACGTTCGTGATGCTTTCGCACCTCCGTGGACTATGTCTTCGCCATGCCCTTGCGGGTTTAGGCGTGGGAGGCTTGTGCGGTCATTAAGCAGGCTCTACTGCTCCGCTAGTCTCTACACCTTCCAGGAGTGTACCCCTGGCTCGGCTCGGCGTTGCCGTGCAGCGTTACCGCTGGTTAGGTTTCACCGATTTCTTCCCATTCGCATCCAACTCTTTCAAGCTGGTGCCACAATTTTTATGAGTCCGACGCTCTAACCGATTGAGCTAAGGCTCCGAGCGCAAAGATAGTAAAAATCGGTTTTTTTCAAGTGAATAAATCATATTTTGTGCAAAAAAGAGAAAAAAGGCGGCTCTTACTGCCGCCTGACATTAGAGGAACATCGTCGTCACAAGCGCCCTGATTTTTTCATCGGCATCGGACTTGGACAGGTAGTCGCGTATCAAGTCGGGATAGTCGTAGGGCGCCCATTTGGAAATGTAGGCCGCTACCATGCGGAAGAAATCCGTCTTGACCTGCTTCTCGACGGTCTGCGCGTATTCCTCGCAGACGAACCGTTCCGCCATCCAAAATTTCCCAGCATTTCCATTCCCAGCTTCAAAGGGACATTCCTTCTCGCCTTTGTAAAAGCTGCACAGACTTCTGTAATTCATTGTTTGCCTCGCTTAAAAAATAGCTTTTGTACTATTGCTGCAAGCTGTTCTTGAGCATGTTCACCACACCATCTATCCAAGAACGGTTCACCTCGTAGCCCGACGCGCAGCGCGTCAAATAGCCGCGAACCTTTTTCTCCACGTCCGCCATTCCGTCGAACACGTCGAAGCAGTAATCTCCATCGGCATCCAGCGGAGAGCCGCGCCCGGAAATTCTGTCTTGGATGCTGCATGCGTAATAGACTCGCGGGTAGTCGAGGGCGCATTTCAGCTCCACATAGCGCCTGTAGCCCTCTCCCTGCCTGAATGTCTGCACATTCTCCACATAGACTCCGCAGTCGTTCTTACGGGCGCAAAGCCATGATTTACACCATGGCCTTGCATTGTTCGCTTCGCTTGCGGAATCCAAGATGGAAAAGAAATCCAGCTGTCCTTCCGCCATCGTCACCCCTCCAGCAATCGAACTTTATCGCGTTCAGGCTGAACAGCCAAGCCGCCCCAGGTTCCATGCACTTGACCAGCGTCGTCAATAAAATCAACAACTCCGACCTTTCCCGTGTACTGGGGTTCGCCTACCATTTCGAGAATCTCAATCTTGTCTCCGATTTTCAAATTCATGTTCAGCCCTCCTAGCAATATTCGACCTGCGTCAGCATCGGGTAGCCTTTCGGAAACAGCTTGGTACAAAGTTTTTCCACATGTTCGGAAACGTAATATACATCTTCGTCGCTCAATGTGGTAGTCTCTCCGTCCTTATTTTTTACGACTAGGAGATTGCCGACAAACATAGGCGAACCGAGATTGTCGATGGCACTGATTTTCGCGGGCTGCTTGAAAAGACCTTCGTCGTCGCAGATAATGTCGAAGACCTTCTTGCCGATTTTCCGTTCCTGAATGTCAATCACGGTACACTGCAATTCGCGGTAATAGTCCGCGAGCTTGTTTTCAATTTCGACCGCCTTGTGGGTCTCGTTGATAACGTCGATTAGGTATGCTTTTATCTTCATTGTTTTTTTCCTTTAGGTTAGTGTCCACTTGTTTTGGATTGCATCGTAAACAACAGCGAAGCCAAGCCTCAAGGCGAGTTCCTTGAGCGCGAGCTGCTTCGCCGCTGCGGTGTCGGCTTGCGCCAGCGTGTACCTTTCCATGGTTCCGTTGACGCTTTTCTCTGCCATCTTTTGAAGTTCGTCGGATTTCTGATTGAACTCGTTCATCATCCGTTCAAGCTGTTCTTTCACTTTTGCCCTTTCCATCGCTATGCCTCCACGCTTTCTTCTTCGGGTTCTTCTTCAATCGCTTTTTCGATTTCTTCTTCCAGTTCCTCCATCGCCTTCTCGATGCCCTCGTCAAGCAAGTAGCAGCGAATCGTCACATCCGCCCATTCGGCGCCTTTCTCGATGGCGTTGCACTCGCAGCAGAACTCGGTCATGGCCTCGCCAAGCAAGTCCCAGTTCCCCGCGATATTCTGCTCTGCCTCATAGCTGGAGAACGTATAGGAACCCGAAGCGTTGCCAGTGACAGAATCGTCAACCCAGAACGCATCGCGGAATTTCTCTTTCAGCGTTTCCTTGGACATTCCCTTCACGTCGTGATACCCAAGGTATTCCTTGATGGCTGTCACGCAGTCGTCCTTGATGTTTTCGTGGTAGTCGTAGCTCATGGTTTTACCTCTCAAAAAAAGAGAGGCTCGCCGTTTGGCGAGCCTCGATGGATTGAATCGAAAGTCGTTTTTTCCCGTCTGGAATCATCAAATTTCTAGTCAACATTTTGGTCATTTTTAAACAGTTTTAGTGCTCTTTTGTTCACTACTTAATATACCTAATTTAGTTAGGTTTGTCAATGGCCGTACAAAAAAAATTTTGACGGTCTTTACCCCCTGGTTCAACCTGTTAATTTTTTGTAAATTTTTGACGTCTGGGGATGAGCAAAAAGCTCAAAACCAGGTCACAAAAAGTGGGCTTTTTAAGGCAAAAACAGGGTTTTAAATTGTGAGCTTTTTGTGAGACGTTAATCGAAAACCCAGTATCTACGCGGGACAGGGCAGAGCAGCGGACTCATAACCCGCGGGTTCCGGGTTCAAGTCCCGGAGGTCCCACGAAAAGCGTTCTCCACAGCGGAGAGCGCTTTCTTTTTTCCCTCCCGCGAAATTATATATTTCCATCGAGAAGGCAAGAAAACATGCGAATTCCATTCAACCAGCCGCCCTTCGTGGGGCCAGAAATCGATTACGTGCGTGCCGCCGTCGAAAGCGGGCGCATTTGCGGTGACGGACAGTTTAACCAGAAATGCCACGCCTGGCTCGAAGCCAAGACCGGCTGTGCCCGCGCGCTGCTCACCACGAGCTGCACCCACGCGCTCGAGATGTCTGCACTGCTCTGCGACATAAAGCCCGGCGATGAAGTCATCATGCCGTCGTTCACGTTCGTCAGTACAGCCGACGCGTTTGCGATGCGCGGTGCCAAGTGCGTTTTCGTGGACATCCGCCCCGACACCATGAACCTCGACGAGAAGTTGGTCGAAAGCGCCATCACCGAAAAGACCAAGGCCATCGTGCCCGTGCATTATGCGGGTATCGCCTGCGAGATGGACACCATCAACGAAATCGCCAAAAAGCACAACCTGTTCGTCATCGAAGATGCGGCCCAGGGAATGATGGCCACCTACAAGGGCCGCTCGCTCGGCGCCCTCGGCGACTTCGGCTGCTACAGTTTCCACGAGACCAAGAATTACAGCATGGGCGAAGGCGGCGCCATCCTCATCGCCGACAAGAAGTTTTCCGACCACGCCGAAATCATCCGCGAAAAAGGCACGAACCGCGTGCAGTTCCACCGCGGCGAAGTCGACAAGTACACGTGGGTGGAACTCGGCTCAAGCTACCTGCCCAGCGAACTCAACGCGGCGTACCTCTATGCCGAGCTCGAGAATGCGCAAAAGATTTTCGACAACCGCATGGCCAGCTGGAACGCCTACCGCGAACAGCTGCAACCGCTCGCCGATGCGGGCGACCTGCAACTCCCCTACATCCCGGCGGAATGCAGCCACAATGCGCACATGTTCTACCTGAAGGTGGCCGACCTCAAAACGCGCACCGCCCTCATCAAGTACCTCGTAGATAACGGGATTCTCGCGGTATTCCATTACGTTCCGCTCCACAGCGCCCCCGCCGGCAAGCGGTTCGGACGGTTCAACGGCGAAGACGTGCACACCACCAAGGAAAGCGACCGTCTGCTGCGCCTGCCGATGTTCTACGGACTGGCACCCGAGGACCTGGAATTTGTCTGCAACAAGGTGAAGGAATTTTTCGGGAAGTAAGGCGACGATGTCGAAAAAGAAATTGCTCCTCCTCGGTGGCGGACACGCCGAAATCCCGCTGATCCAGGCCGCGCAGGCGCTGGGCTGGTACGTAATTACCACCGGGAACGCCCGCGAGGGCTTGGGGCACCCGTATGCCGACAAGAACGTCTTCGCAGATTTTAGCGACAAAGATACGATGCTTGAACTGGCGCGGGCCGAGGGCGTGCAAGCGGTCTGTTCCGGCTGCAACGATTTTGCATTGCTTTCGACGGTCTACGTCTGCGAAAAGTTGGGACTCCCCGGACACGATTCCTACGCGACTTCCCTCGAGATCCACCACAAGGACAAGTACCGCGCTCTCGCCACCAGGCTCGGCATCCCGACACCGCGGGCACTCGTTGTTCCGACAAGCACAGGTGCCGACGAAAATAACTGCGCCGACTTCGACGCGGCCATCGCACCGCTCACCTTCCCCATCATCGTGAAGCCCGTCGACCTCACCGGCGGCAAGGGCATCCACCGCGCCGCGAACATCGAAGAAGCCCGCGAAGCCTACAAAGACGCCTGCAGCCGCACGCGGCAAGACCACATTGTGGTCGAAGAATTCGTGCAGGGAACGAACCACGGATTTTCAGCCATGCTCGTAAAGGGCAAGGTCGCTTTTGCCTTCGCCGACAACGAGCAGTACTACATCAACAAATACATGGTATCGGGCGCGAACACGCCCAGCACTACCGCAGCAGCGGGCCTCGTCAAGCTCCGCGACTACAGCGAACGCATCGCACGCGAACTCAAGCTCGTCGACGGCATCTTGCACATCCAGTACATCGAACGCCCCGACGGCACACCCGTCATCATCGAAATCTGTCGCCGCCCGCCCGGCGACCTCTACATCAAATTCGTCCAATACGCCACCGGCATCGACTACCCGAAATTCATCGTCTTGGCCGAGACGGGCATGGACATCTCCGCCATTCCAGACATTCCCACGCAAGGCTTCTGGCTGCGCCACTGCGTCATGGCAAGCACCCAAGCCGGCGAAC
>CACXKY010000138.1 GCA_902768325.1 Fibrobacter succinogenes | reverse complement strand
TGGTACGCCTTGATCCACATCTGCACGGCCTTGCCGTACTTGGTGGCGACTTCGGTCAGCTTGCGAGCGGTCTCGGCATACTTTTCGCGGACCCATTCCTCGGTGGCACCACGTTCCCAGTACGGGTCGCTGGCCACTTCGTCTACGCTTTCAAGGCCTGCAACGCGGCCCCAGTCGTCGAGACCTGCGGGGAACCACGGCGGCAGCATGCAAACGCAGTTGCGCTTGCCGCGGGCGTGCACGTCTTCGGTCATTTCTTTCAAGAAGTCGATGAGCGAATCTTCGCGGAATTTCTTCACGTCTTCGGTGAGCGTTGCGGGCATGTTGTACCCGAACTGCTTGCGGAACTTGACCTGGCATTTCTCGCAGCGGCAGCTCCAATTGTCGAGTCCGCCCTTTTCGAAATAGAAGTGCGGCTCGTCCCAGAAAATCGTGCTCACCTTCGTTGCGCAAACCGATTCAATCCACTTGTGCATGTAGGCGCGGAAATCGGGATGGTTCGGGCAGGCGGCCACCTTGGGCTTGCCGTCTAGCGCCACCTGGCACAGGTCGTGATTGCGAGCGGTGAGTTCGGAATAGGCCTCGCCGCCAAACACGCGGCCGACCCCCCACGGGTTCACGTAGACTGTCAGACCGAGCTCTGCGGAGCGGTCTACGATTTCCTTCATGGTGTCGTAATAATACTGTTGGTCTTCTTCGCTCCACGTATGGAGCACCGCGTTAAAACCCGCGGCCTTGATGCTTTGCATGTCCGAAATTGCATGCTTCGGCGAGCGCACGCCGAAATAGCTGACGCCTTTGATCATGTCTCCGCCCACTGCGGCGTCGGCGTACGGAGCAGTACCTGTTCCAGCGTCTCCGTCCATTCGTCCTCGTCGACGGGACGGCGGATCCAGTAGAGGCTGCCGTCGCTCTTTTCGACGGGCATCTCTTCGGGGACGATCTCGACAATCCAGGATTCGGGAATGGCTTCGTGGAGCTTCTTGCTGAACTTCAGGTTCACGTCCTTCGCCCTGTCGGCGTGGTCGAAAACGATGAGTGCGGGGGATTCGCCTTCGATGAGGGCGGTTTCAAGGATATTCTGCGCGTCCTCGATGGAATTGCAGGTGTACATCGTGGCGTCGTCGGCCATGTCGTTCTGCAACAACCAGCGGAGAGTCCATTGGCTCATCTTGTCGAGGCTGCCCGGTGATGAGGGCGTTATGAAGAATATGTGTCCCACGGGCGTAAAAATAGGTTATTTAGCGCGGTTTGTGGATAAACAAAAATGCCTATTTTTCATTTTTCTTTTATATGACAAACTTGTAACCGACTTATCCACAGAAAATCGCCAAGTTGTTTTTTGCGGTCGAGAAATTGCTACATTCTGGGTATGTTTCCGAACCTCGGCGAATTCAATTTTGTTTCAAAAATACTCGAAAATCGCGTCGCCCTGACCGAACGTTCTCCCCAGTTCCGGGGGTGGCTCCCTGTCGGTGACGACTGCGCCATTTTTGACGGGTGGCTTGCAACCAAGGACTTGTCCGTAGAGAACGTCCATTTCCGCTTGGACTGGTCCACGCCGGAGCAGGCCGTGGAAAAGCATATCGTCTCGAACGTCTCGGATATCTCGTCCATGGGAGGCCGCCCGCGCCTTGCGCTGTTTGGCCTGTGCGTGAACAAGAGCTGGAGCGCAGAAGTGCGCGACCGCATCGCCAAGGCGGTATCGGAAGGCTTCGCGAAGCGCGGGATTACGCTGATTGGCGGCGATACGGTTGCGGGCGAGGTGGGCATGTTCTCCACGACACTCCTGGGCGAACAGGTGGCCGCGACTCCGCTCCTCCGCAGTAGCGCGAAGCCGGGGGATTCCCTTTACGTGACGGGGACGCTCGGCAAGTCGGCCGCAGGGCTCTGGCTTTTGATGAACCACCCGGAAGACGTGCCGGAATTCCCCGCCCTCGTGGATTTCCACCTGAACCCCTCCATCGAAGAGGATTGGGGCGAAAAGCTCGTGAGGGAAGGCGTGAATGGGGCCTGCATGGATATAAGTGACGGGCTGTCTTCGGAATTGAACCACATAGCGCTTTCGTCGGGCGTGATGCTCGAGATTAGCGAGGACCTGCTCCCCATCGATCCGGAAGTGTGCCGCATGTCACAGCGGTATGGGCTAAATTCGCTCGATTTCGCCATGAATGGGGGAGAGGAATATGGATTGCTGTTTTCCTGTTCTTATAAAAATGATATATTTCAAACAAGGATAGGCTCGGTTCTCCCCGGCACCGGAGTCTATATGAAACGGAAGGGCGGGGAAAAAGTTTCAGTTAACGCACAGGCTTGGTCGCATTTATGATATCAAATACAAAGATGAATTTAGGTGAATTGCTGCTTCGCCAGGGCGTTCTGGACGAAGACCAGCTGAATCATGCCATCTCCGAACACAAGCGCACGGGCATGGCCCTTGCCAAGATCCTGATCCGTTTGGGCATGGTGAGCGAAGATACGCTTACCAGCATCCTCGGCGTTCAGATGCAGTCCGCCACCAAGATGCGTATCGGCGAGATGCTCCTCGCCCAGAAGTACATTACGCGCGAACAGCTGGAACAGGCCCTTGAAACCCAGAAGACGACCGGCAAACGCCTGGGCCGTACCTTGGTGGACTTGGGATACATGCCCGAGGAACGCCTTATCGAAATCCTTTCGCGTCAGTTTGAAGTCCCCTATGTGAAGCTCGAAAACTTCGCTATCGACCAGAACGCTTACAGTTATTTGCCCGAAGACCTTTGTAAGGCGTACAAGGTGGTCCCGCTGTTCGTGTCCAAGACGGAAGATGACCGCCGCATGACGCGCGAATCCTTGACGCTCGCCATGACGGACCCCACCAACATGCGCGTCATCAACATCGTGAAGTTCAAGGTCAAGATGGAAGTGGACGTGGTGATGGCGTCCGATTCCGATGTGCAGAAGGCCATCGAGCGCGTGTTTGCCGGCCACGGCACGCAGGAAGAATCCCTTGCTGAGTTGATTGGCGAGACCAAGGATGGCGAGGAACTCGAGACCGTCGAACGCGGTCAGGGTGGTAGTGACGAGCCCGAACTGAGTGACGAAGAAGGCCGCGCGGTCGTGAAGATCGTGACGACGCTTATCCACGAAGCCATTGCCCGCCATGCATCCGATATTCACCTGGAGCCGCAGGAGACGTTCCTCAAGCTCCGTTACCGCATTGACGGTGACCTGCAGGTGCAGCCGCCTATCCCGGCGCGCCTTATGCCGCAGATTCTTTCCCGTATCAAGCTTTTGTCCAAGATGGACATCGCCGAAAAGCGTAAGCCTTTGGACGGCCGCTTTACCGTGCGTTACAAGGGCGCCGAAGTCGACCTCCGTGTGAGTTCGTTCCCGATTTCCCTGCGTAAGCGCGGCGTGTGCGAAAAGATCGTTATGCGTATCTTGGACCCGAACTCGGGTCAGTTCCCGCTGAAGGACATGGGCTTCGACCCGCGCGTCCTCAAGCAGTTCATCGATGCGATTAACGCTCCTAACGGCATTGTGCTCGTGACCGGTCCGACGGGTTCCGGTAAGTCTACCACGCTTTACGCCTCTATTCGTGAAATTCTTGACAGTACGATCAATATTTCTACCATGGAAGACCCGGTCGAATTGAATATCGACGGCGTGAACCAAGGACAAATTAACAATGCGGCGGGCTTTACCTTCGCCGCGGGCATCCGCGCCTTGCTCCGTCAGGACCCGGACGTCATCATGATCGGTGAAATGCGTGACCAGGAGACTTCGTCCATGGCTATCGAAGCCGCTCTGACGGGTCACTTGGTCTTCAGTACGTTGCATACAAACGATGCTGCCGGTGCCTTCCCGCGTTTGCTCGAAATGGGCCTGGAACCGTTCCTTGTGTCTACCGCTATCAAGGGCGTGCTCGCCCAGCGTCTTGTGCGCCGCATCTGTAAGTACTGCAAGGAACCCGTGGAAATCTCGCAGGCCATGCGCGACGAACTCCACCTGTCTCCCGAAATGCAGTTTTACCACGGCCGCGGTTGCGAAAAGTGCGACGGCTCGGGTTACAAGGGACGTTGCGGTATCTACGAGTTCCTGGTGCCGAACGAGACGGTGCGTAACCTCATCATCAAGCGTTCTTCGGGCGACGTGATCAAGCGCGCCGCCATGAAGGAATGCGGCATGATTACGCTGCGCATGGACGGCATCCAGAAGGCCCTGGATGGCCACACCACGCTCGAACAGGCCGTGGGCGCCTCCGCCGCCGATGACTAGTAGTTTATCAGAGTCTTAAAAAAGGTCGCTCCGGCGGCCTTTTTTTTGATATGGTGCGCTTATAATACGCTCTTGTATCATATTTTGGAAAAATATTAAAAATTTGAAAAAGTTGCATTTTTTACTTGTTTTTGGCTTGTTTTGTATTATATTTGGAAATATGAAACCCATAACCGAGTATCATGACTACCGCGCCTACATGCGTGACTTTTATGAAGAGCGCAAGCGTGTGTCGTACTTTACTTGGCGACAGTTCGCAAGTCTTGCCGGTTTTGTCTCGCCGACATACCTCAAGCTGGTTTGTGAAGGGAAATCGAGATTGAGCAAACCCGGAATAGCGAAAGTCGCAAAAGCTATGGGGTTAGAGGGGTTCGACTACACCTATTTCGGGTTGCTCGTTAAATTTGAAAGTGCAAAAGATGCCGCGGAGAAGGAAGCTATACTTCGTGAACTCGAGCGGGAGGCTAGGCTCATCAAGGTGCGCGTCGTGGACGCTGATGCGTTCCGTTACTATGAGAATCCGGCCTGCCCCATAGTGCGCGAACTCGCTCCAATCTTGCCGAAGGCGGATCCGGGCGAAATCGCAGCGCACATCAAGAACAAGACCACCATGCTAGACGTGCGCGAGGTCTTGCAGTTCCTGGTGAAGGCGGGATTCCTCTTGAAAACAGGTAAGGGGACCTACGAGCAGACGGAAAAATCCGTGAAAGGCTCGAAAGAGGCAATCCCGCTCGCCATGCGCTCCATGAACCGTGAAATGGCAAAACTCGGGGTACAGGCTATCGATACGGACGGGGTCGAGGAACGCAACTATTCCGGCGTCACCATGGGCATCGACGAGACCGCCTACGCGCGGATTGTCGAGGAGATAAACGCCTGCCGCAAGAAGGTGATAGATATCGCACGCGAATGCCAGAACATCAATCAGGTGTACCGCTTGAATCTGCAACTTTTTCCGCTTACGGACAAAGTAAGCACTCGGGGTAAAAAAAAGGAGACCAGCAATGAGTAAGATAAAATTCTTATTCCTCGCATATTTCATCGGATTTTTAGCCTGTTCCTGTTCGGACAAGGTTGCAGGCACTACCGAAGA
>CACXKY010000137.1 GCA_902768325.1 Fibrobacter succinogenes | reverse complement strand
GTGACGCTTGCTCCGGTATTTTACAGCCAGACCTTCCTGACGAAGTGCGTATCGTCGATGTTCCGTGCGGGCTTTGCCCTGGACTATGCCGACCTGAACTACGCTTTTGATTTTACGGATGCGAAGCCTTACGAAAAGAGGCTTTGGAACATGGCCAAGCGCAATCTGAAACAGGCTTCGGCCCGCCCTTACGAATTGCGCGAGGAAACGACTCCCGAAGGCATTGCCGTCTGCTACGATGTCATCCGCCAGAACCGCGAACACAAGGGCTACCCGCTCAAGATGTCGCTCGAAGCTTTCGAGAAGACTTCGTCGATTGTCCCGATCCGTTATTACACGCTTTATCTGGACGGCACGCCTGTGGCGGCCGCGATTGTCTACCATGTGTCATCGGAGATTTTCCAGCTCATTTACTGGGGCGATGCGCCCGGCTTTGAAGAATCCCGCCCGATGAACGTGCTTGCCTCAAAGATGTTCGAGCATTTCAGGGCGCTTGGTGCAGATTATCTGGATATCGGCCCGTCAAGCGAAGACGGCGTCCCGAATGTCGGACTTTGCGCATTCAAGGAAAGCGTCGGCTGTTCGGGTGACCTCAAGTATACGTTCGTGTATGACGGTTCCGCAGGTTCGCAAGCGGAGGGTCTCGCATGATGAAGATTCCCTTTCTCGACTTGAAACAGGTGAACGCGCCCTACATGGATGCCCTGAAGGACGCGGCAACTGCCGTTGTGGAATCCGGCTGGTATATCCGAGGCTCCTATTGCGAACGCTTCGAGAAGGACTTTGCCGCCTATTGCGGTTATGCTTATGGCGTGGGCGTCGGGAACGGTCTCGATGCGCTGACGTTGATGCTCCGCGCCTCCATCGAACTCGGACGGCTCAAGCCGGGTGACGAGATTCTGGTTCCCGCGAATACGTACATCGCGACGGTCTTGGCTGTGAATGCTGCTGGGCTCGTTCCGGTGCTGGTGGAACCTGACGAAAAGACTTTCAACATCGATCCGAATCGCCTCGCGGCCGCCTGCACGCCTAAAACGCGCGGAATCCTGGCGGTGCACCTGTACGGGCGTCTTGCGGATATGCCTGCGATATGGGCGTTTGCTAGGGCCCGCGGGCTGTTGGTGTTCGAGGACGCTGCGCAGTCTCACGGCGCGTTTCTTGATCGGGCCAATCTCTCGTCTAATGCTGTCGCTTACAGTTTCTATCCAACAAAAAACCTCGGTGCCTTGGGCGATGCCGGTATGGTCGTCACCGACGATGTGGAACTCGCCAATGTGGTGCGCATGCTCGGCAATTACGGTTCTGAACAGAAGTATGTGAACCGCTACCGCGGTGTGAACTCCCGCCTCGACGAAATCCAGGCGGCTTTCTTGCTGGCAAAGCTCCCGCATCTCGATTCCTGGAATGCGCGACGTCGCGAAATTGCGGCCCGCTACTGTAGCGAAGTCAAGAATCCGCTGATCCGCCTTCCCGAGATTCCCGCAGACCCGATGGAACACGTATGGCACGTGTTTACGCTGCGCATGCCTGACCGCAAGACTCGCGACGCACTGCAGAAGCATCTCGAATCCCGCGGCATCGGGACGCTCATCTTTTACCCGATTCCCCCGCACAGGCAGGAGGCTTACGCCGCAGGCCCTGACGGCAGGGAATTCTTGCTGCCCGCAGGCAGGCTTGATGGAAAGTTCCCGATTGCGGAGAATCTTGCCGATACCGTGCTGAGCGTCCCTGTATCGCAGGTACTGACGGATGATGAAGTTACTGAAATCATTGGAGCGCTGAATGAGTTTGTATGCTAGAATCCTTCGAAAAATCGTCCGTACGTCGCGCGTGCGTTTTTACAAGTGCATCTCGACGTCTAAGGCGAAGGGCAAGTTCCGCTCCATCGCTCCCGTACTCTGTGAAGGCAAGGGCAGCATTACGGTAGGGGACGGCACCATATTCGGCTATGTCGAAGATGCCGATTTCTGGACGTCGTATGTCTTCTTGAACCCGCGCAAGGCCGATTCGAAAATCTCCATCGGCAAGGAATGCCAGATTTGCAACCGCTTTACCGCCATCTCCGAGGGCGAGGGCATCGAGATCGGCGACAACGTACTCGTCGGTACGGCAGTGACGGTGATGGATAGCGACTTCCATGACATTGAACCCTCGCGCAGGCTCACCGGAACCCCGAAGACAGGGAAGGTCGTGATTGCCGATAACGTCTGGATTGGCGACCGCGTGACGATTTTGAAAGGAACGTCCATCGGCAAGAATTCCGTCGTGGCCGCAGGGGCGGTCGTTTCGGGCGCGTTCCCCGAGAACGTCGTCATCGGGGGAGTCCCGGCGAAGGTCATTCGGGAAATAGGCGGCTGATGGTGGACTCTTCTTCAAAAATCTGGAAGCTGTTCTTCGGCTCGGGTTCGGTGACGCTCTTTAACACGCTCCGCGCCTTCGTGATCAACAAGTTGCTCGCGGTCTTTCTGCCGCCGGCTGCCTTTGCGTGCGTGGGGCAGTTCATGAACTGGATGAGCATCGGCCAGGCGACATCGAGCCTCGCGATGCAGAACGGCTGGGTAAGCCTGACCGCGCAGAACAAGGACAACCTGAAGACCCTTCACGGCGTTTGGCGCGGCGGGTTCCGCATTACGACTTTTGCGACCATCTTTACTTGTGTCTTGGCCGTAATCTTCTGTTTCTTCGGGCCTCTTGAAAAGATGTTGCCGGGCGTGCATCCCCGTTTGGCGCAGGCGGCCATCTTGTTTGCGCTCCCGGGCATCTTGGCGACGAATATTGTCACCATCGCCTCGTCGGTGATGAATGGCCTTGGGCTTGTACGGCGCTGGGCTTTTATCCAGATAGTCGCTTCGCTGTTGCAGATGGCCTGGGTCGCGTTCTTCCTTTACACGGGTCGCCTTTCTGTTTTGAGCGTCATCGCGACGCAGTCGGTGGTGGCGGGCTTTTTCGCCGCCCGCGTGGCAGCACAGGCCGGATTCAACTTCAAGACGTTCCGCTGGGCCGTCCAGGATATTCGCGGTCCCTGGGTGTCGTATGCCGTGATGGGGCTTGTGCCGATGATTGTGGCTCCGCTCGTGCTCATGTTCGTGCGTTCGCTCGTGGGTACCGAACTCGGCTGGAATGCGGCAGGAATCTGGCAGGGCGTCTACAAGATTTCGGACTTCTTCGCTTCTATTTTCTCGGCGGTTCTCGGCGTCCTCATCTTGCCGCGGATTAGCCGCGAGATGACCCGTGAAAGCTTTAGCAAGGAATTCTACCCGATCTTTGCGCGGATGATGGGCTTTACGCTTGTCTTCTGCATCATTCTGTTCTTCTGCCGCAGCCTGGTCGTCTCCATTTTGCTTTCGGAAAGCTACGCCCCCGCGGCAAACTATATGCCCATCCAGCTGTTGGGGGATTTCTTCCGTTCCGGTGGCTGGTGTTTCGGCATGGTCTTGATTGCCCGCCGTGAAACCAAGGCGTTCCTTTTCATCGAGGTCGGCGCGAACCTCCTGTTCGCGATCGCAACATTCGTGGGGATTCGCCTGTATGAGATGAACGGCCCCATGATGGCCTATGCGCTTGAAAACTTTGTAACGCTCGTGGCGCTTATGATAGCCGTACGGAGGCTCAAGTGGAATACTCCATAACGAACATGTTCGCCGAGAAGATGACGGAAGACGTGTACGTGAAGGCCTTTGCGGAGGGAGTGGAGACCGAGCAACGTGAACATATGCCGCTTGTGTCGGTTCTTTTGGCGAGCTACAATCACGAAAAGTACGTGGAGGCCGCGGTACGTTCCGTGATGGAACAGAAGGGCGTTGACTTCGAGCTGGTCGTGATTGATGACGGCAGTACGGACCATTCGCCCGATATTCTCGAAAAGCTGCAGGGAGAACTCGGTTTCCGTTACATCCACCGCGAAAACAAGGGCTTTGTTCCCACGATGAACGAACTGCTTTCGCTGGCGCGCGGCAAGTACTTCTGCAGTTTCGCATCCGATGACATCATGCCGCCCGACAGGCTTAAAAAGCAGAGCGACTTTATGGAACGTCACCCGCGGAGCGTTGCGTGCTTTGGCCAAATCAAGACGCTCTCGCCGGAGGGGGACGTTTCTGCGGAAGTGGTCCCGCTTTACATGAAGAACGTACCCGAGGTCAGCTTTGAACAGGTGCTCGTGAGCGACCGCGCCATCCACGGATGTTCCGAGATGCTCTTGACCGAGGCGGTACGTTCGCTGGGCGGTTACGATACGCGCTTCTACTTCGAGGACATGCCGCTATACCTCGCACTGCTTTATAAGTACGGCCCGCAGCCGGCGTCTGCCGACTTTGTGTGCTGCTACTACCGCGTCCATGGCTCAAACATGCATGGTGACCATGGTCGCATGTACCGCGAAATCCTGCGGTTGCTCGATTTGTACAAAGGCCACAAGCTATACCGTACCGCCTGCCGGCGCTGGAAAGCCCGCTGGTTCTCGACGCTTGCCTACAAGGATAGGGGAGAGGCGTTCCGCATGCTGCCCAAGCTTGCGAGTTTCTCGCCTTCATTCCTGCTCCGCCTTCCAAAGCTTTTTATCCCGAAACGGTTCCTCAAGTGCTAGGGGGTGCGCATGCAGAACGACATGAAATCCAGCCTTTCCATTTCGGTTTGTATGGCGACATACAACGGTGCGGAATTTATTGTTGAACAGCTCAAGAGCATCTTGGCACAGCTCCCCGAATCAAGCGAGGTCGTTATTGCCGACGACGGCTCTACCGACGCGACGCTCAACCTTATCCATTCTCTCGGTGATGCGCGCATCCGCGTAATCGCTACGGAAGGAACGCGCCTTGGCCCGATTTACAATCTGGAACGCGCGCTTGCGTCTGCAACTGGCGAAGTCATTTTCTTGTCGGACCAGGATGACGTTTGGCTCCCGGAAAAGGTGGATCGCTGCCTTGCGGCCTTGCAGCAGTCGACGCTTGTCCTTCACGACGCGTACCTTTTGCGCTGGGTTAACAACGGGCTGGATGACGGCTTTGTACGCAGGGGAAAACTCGGGGCCGTGCGCCCGTATGCGAAGGGAATCATCAGGAACTGGCTTGTAAATGGCTATACGGGTTGCTGCATGGCGTTCCGCCGTAAGCTGCTCGATAAGGCGCTGCCGTTCCCGAAAGACTTGCCGATGCATGACCAGTGGCTCGGCTTGATGGCTGAAAAGTTCCACAGTGTGGCGTATATTCCCGAACCGCTCGTGGAATACCGCCAGCATTCCTCGAATGCGACCCATATAGAAAAATCCCCGGCGGGGATTCTTCAGAAAATCAAGTGGCGCTTGGACCTGGCCAAGGCGATAATTACGAATTCGATAAGGAAGTGACGACTTCGCCCCAGCC
>CACXKY010000136.1 GCA_902768325.1 Fibrobacter succinogenes | reverse complement strand
CGGCTCGTGAACTGTTTTGCTGGATTGTGGTAAAGCGGCTGGACTTCCCCATTGAAATACTTTCGGTAGAAATCGCAGACCTTGTCGATGTCTTTTGCCCAGATGGCGACATGTTCTATCTTCATGGATCCCCCTCAAAAGAATATACAAATTAATTTGCGGAATTGTGCGGTACCGGGAAATCTTGCATTGTTTTTTGGGCGCACACTATATATATTATAGTGGAGGTAGGATATGGTTGAGATAGAAATTATCCAGGGCGACATCACGAAGCTGGATGTCGATGCGATCGTGAATGCGGCGAACTGCTCCTTGCTTGGGGGCGGCGGAGTCGACGGCGCCATCCACCGGGCGGCAGGTCCTGAACTCCTGCGTGCCTGCATCCCCCTCAACGGCTGCGAGACGGGCAAGGCGAAAATCACTCCCGGGTTCAGGCTTCCGGCGAAGTACGTCATCCATACTCCGGGACCGGTCTACCGGGACGGCCAACATGGTGAACCTGCCCTGCTGGAATCTTGTTACCGCAGCTGCCTCGAGCTTGCCGAAGAAAGCGAATGCGAGACGGTCGCCTTCCCCGCTATTTCGACCGGCGTCTACGGCTACCCCTGGAAAGAGGCGACCGAGGTCGCGATAAAGACGGTCCGCAGCTACCCGGTGAAGAGCGTCAAGAAAGTCATCTTCTGCTGCTTCTCCCCTGAGATGGAAAAGATTTACCGGGCGGCGATTTAATCGTCTTAGTATTTCTAGATGGCGGATCGAGCCCGCCATGACGTGAGGAGCAGCTCGGTAACAGCAATTACCCCATACCTCAAAGGCGCAACGCGCCGAGCCCATAGCCCATACCCCAAGCGCATGTACAAGAATGATGGGTCCCCCTTCGCGGTGCTCGGGGGATGACTCGGTAACCGCGACCCTAACCACTTTTTTATATATTTATATCTAGTTTCATCAAGGAGTCCATTATGGAAGAAGTCAAGAATTTTATCAAGGAATGCGGTGCATATTTTCTGGCGACGGTCGACGGTGACCAGCCGCGTGTGCGCCCGTTCGGCACCATCGAAATATTCGAGGGCAAGCTCTACATCCAGACGGGCAAGTCCAAGGACTGCTCCAAGCAGATCCAGAAAAACGGCAAGGTTGAAATCTGCGCCATGGACAAAACTTGCTCCAAGTGGCTGCGTGTCGCCGGCACCCTCGTCCGCGATGACCGCCGTGAACCCAAGGTCCACATGCTCGAAAATTATCCGGAACTGAAGGCGATGTACTCCCCGGATGACGAAAATACCGAAGTCCTCTATTTCAAGGACGCGACTGCCACGTTCTACTGCTTCGGGGCGGCCCCACGTACCGTGAAGTTCTAGGTCATGGTACGACTCTTTTGGGCACGTATTTTGTAAACAAAAATACAAACATCGTGTCCACAAAGTGGAAGAAAGTTTTTTTCGGTGAGTTAGAAGGTTGATAAATCTCTAAACAACATCACCAACTTCTTCACAAAATCGTTATTACGAAAATGTTTCACGTGAAACCGAAACAGAAATTTGTGGATAACGTGTGGAGTCGGGAAATAAATTTTCAACCACCTGCTCTTTAATATTAACAATTTGTCAACGAAAGAAGGCTGTCCGTGAAAAAGGGCGGCCTTCCCTATTTTCTATAATGTTTCTAAATATTTACAATTGTGTTGGGTGACTCGCATCACTATTTCAAAGAGTGTGCGTTAAAATACTTGTTTTTTTAAACAAGAAGTATATTTTTTATAATATAGGAAGGCGCCACAAGGCGCCGTTATTTCGCCATACCAAAAAGCGGGGAAATATGTTACAAGCTAAAAAGATTATTGCTGCTGCAATGTTGTTGGCATTTACAGCTCCATTGACGTTTGCTGCGGCTCCCAAGAGCGGCAAGGTCCGCCTTGTTATCGGCGACGTGACTTTCCAGAAAGGCGGCAAGAATAAATGGCAGCCGCTCCGCGTCGACGCGAAGGTCAAGGAAAAGGACCGTATCAAGACCGCGTTTGAATCGACTGCCTCCATCGCATTCCCGGACGGCAGTATCGTCGCTGTGGCCGAACTTTCTGAGGTGGAGTTCGCCCAGCTTCTCTTTGCAGACGGCTCGCAGATCTCGATGGTCGACGTCAAGCAGGGCCAGGTGCGTTTTGACGCCCAGAAACAGAAGGAAGGCAGCTCGTTCAAGTTCAAGACGGGAACGGCGACCTGTTCTATCCGCGGTACGGACGGTATCGTCGGCGTGACCAAGGGCGGCCAGTCCATCGGCTCGCTCAACAGCGGTGCGATGGACATGGAGCAGGACGGCCAGAAGGTGAGCATCGGTGCGAACCAGTTCGTGGCGTTCCGCAAGGGCAAGGCGCCTGTGGTGGGCGAAGCCAAGAACGCCGGTGACCCGGAATTCATGAAGCAGGTGGCCGAAGTCGTGGACGATTCCACCAAGTCCGACGCCGACATTGTCGCGACCGCCAAGGCGCTCGACGAAAAGATTGAAGCCAACAAAGCCGACCTGAGGGCCAAGTACAGCTGTAAGTTCGACCCGCTCCCCGCCGTCATCGATACGAACGGCATCAAGATCGGGGCGACCTGCACCGCGGGTATGGATGTGACCATCGGCGCCGAAACGCTCAAGTCCAACGGCGAAAAGCTCACGTTCGCCCCCACTTGGGAAAAGGGCGCCTTCGGTGACAAGAAGTTCGTGGTGATGTGTACCGCCGAAAAGAAGATGTTCGAATGCGGGCGTCTTTCCACGGCCTACAAGGTGGAACACGATGTCGGTTTCGGCCAGAACAACGAAGGGAACTGCACGGTCGCCTTCTTTACCCACGGTTACGAAGAAAACAAGGGTTCGCTCAAGCTGTTCGTGGGCGACAGCCTGATGAAGCAGCTGACCCTGAACGTCGATACGAACGGCGTGTTCAACCTGCTGCCCGGCACCAATACCTACAAGCTGATCGCCGAAAGCGGTGACGTGCAAGAGGTGAATGCGGTTTCACGTACGCTCAAGTGCTACCCCGCTACGGAAGTGGCTATCGAGTTCAAGGGCGGTAACCACGAGAAAATCCGCAAGAAGGTGTCGCAGGGCGCTGCCGTCTACCCCGACGTCGATTTCACGGTGAGGAACGTAATGAACAACGATCCCGCCCAGCTCAAGTCGGTGACGGTCCGTGTCGGCGGGAAGGTGGTGCCGACGAAGATGATACCTTCTGATACAGGCCTCGGCTACCGCGCCAAGCTGCGCGTTGACCGCGGCAAGGAAGTGATTGTCTTTGTCGAGGTGACCATGAAGAATGGCGCCGTGGTGACGGCCGAGAAAAAATACGAACTTCGGTAGATTGTAAATGTTTAATAAACGCCCTCTTTTTGGGGGCGTTTATCTATATTTATATCATGATGGATGTGCTTGTGAAAGCCAGGACAGGTTTACTGGGCTATTTTCTTTGCGTGGTGTCTGTACTTTTGCTCGCGTCCTGTGGTTTGGATTTATTCAGTTCCGACAAGGATGACGACAAGGAGTGTGCGGAAACCGTCGACAAGGTTCCCCTTGAGCCCGGTTTAGAAGAGCTGGGCGGTTATGCCCTGCAGCAGAGCATCCACTATATCTATTCCGATACGCTCGAATTCGATATGCACGTTTCCGTCGTGGAAGACGGCTACGATCGGAGCGGCTGCCCGGACGCCCAGGTGATTTACGGTTACAGGCGCGTCGTGCTGGAAGGGCCGAACCCCCTGCTTTCCATGGGCATGTCGATCAAGGAAGATAAGCTTTCCGATGCCGCGGTGCATATTATGATTGGCGCCTACACGTTCTCGTTCCGCGCGGAAACCGAGAAGGAAGTCTGCAAGGTGCTGGGGCAAGATGCCCTCTATGGGCGCGTGGGCTATTGTATTGCCGACGAAAACTGCATTACGGTCGGGTGCAGCCTGAGCGAGAAGGTCTCGCACCTCGATTCCCTGAAAATCAACGGCATTACCTATAAGGACGTGTTCAAGGTGAAACACTCCGTATACGGCTCGAACCACGACAACATCTACTTCTCTGCCGAAAAGGGACTGCTCCGTTTCGAGAAAGAAGACGGTTCCTTTATCGAAATCCGCGAAAAGAAAAGGCAGGGCCGGAAATGAGATACTTGCTGATGATCGCGGCCGTGTTGGCTACCCTCACCTCCTGTTCGTTGCAGAAGGATGACGCCGGCGAAAAGTACCTTGCCGAAGATTTGCGCGTGTTCCTGGACGCGGGCAATACCAGCGATACCATCGAGATGGTGGATTCCTTCGGCATGAAGGACAAGTTTGTGCAGACCCGCAAGGTCAAGCGCGAAGAAGACCGGATGGATTTCAGGGTCAAGGGCGACTGGTTCTACCTGGATATGAAGATTTCCATCTATCCGAGTACCGAGGGCGGTTTTGTGGAGATGACGACGTCGTACGAGTCGCTCTACCAATATTATAATACGAGCAAGAGTTTTGAATACAGCGATGGCGAGCTGGTCTACGATGATGGCTGCAAGCTCGGCTGGATCAAGTCCATGTACCTGGATGGCGCCAAGTATTCCGACGTCTTGGTGTTTAGCCCCGCCTGTGCAGGGGGCGGCTATAAGTTCGACCGGATGTACTATGCTGCCGAAGAGGGGCTCGTCAGGGTCGATTTGAGCGATTCGGTCTCGCTTTTCCGCGTTTTGGATTAGCGGCGGGGCTTCTTTTTTCTACATTTGTCGCGAGTAATTTTTAATCGTGTGGCCACGGGATGCCTGTGGCCGTTATAAAGGAACGTTATGAGCATAGTTGATTCGGTACTCCACAAGATTTTCGGTACCCCCCATGAACGCAAGGTGAAGCAGCTCCGCCCCGTGATCGCGAAGATTCACGAGGCACGCAAGGCCCTGGAAGCTCTGGATGACGCCTCCCTCGCCGCGAAGAGCGCCGAGTTCCGCGAAAAGCTGAAAAACGGTGCGTCCCTCGACGACATCAAGGTCGAAGCCTTCGCCGTTTGCCAGGAAGCCTGTGACCGCCGCCTGGGTATCTTCAACATCTTCAAGCCCGAAAACAACTTCGACTTCAGCAAGCTCGGCGACCTGCAGCAGTACACCGACGCCGCCAAGGCTGAACTTGCCGCCGGCAAGAACGAATGGGAAGTCTACATGCCGGCCGCGGTCTACGCGAAGGTCCGCGAACTCTATCCGGAATCGGTGAAGCCGTTCCGCATGATGCCCTTCGACGTGCAGATGATCGGTGGCCTCGTGCTCCACGAAGGTGCGATTGCCGAAATGGCGACCGGTGAAGGTAAGACGCTTGCCGCCGCCCTGCCGGTTTACCTGAACGGCCTTAGCGGCCATGGCGTGCACGTGGTGACGGTGAACGACTACCTCGCTGGCCGTGACGCGAAGCAGATGGGCCTCGT
>CACXKY010000135.1 GCA_902768325.1 Fibrobacter succinogenes | reverse complement strand
GCCCGCCAGGGCAAAACACCACAAGAGCCTACTGCCGATAGCTTGGCGGCATCGGCAAACGGGGCCTATAATACGCCAACACGGGAGTCCGAAACCCGTGGGCCGCAAACGGACAACAATTTAGCTGAAAGCGCAACGCGCACCTCAGAGGCCGTCAAGGCCTTGGCAGATGCCCCTACCCGCGAGGATGGGGAGTTCAAATCCGACAGCGGCGACGCTGGCAACCTGGAATCCGCTACATCTGCCAAAACTTTAGGCGAGGCTCGGGAAGCCCAGGCTAGGGAAAGCCTGCCTGCAGGGGAAAGGGGTAAAAGGTCGAAGGCGATTAGCCGGCCTGTCGACGCCCCTGCAGGTTCCCCGGCCGATGTAGACGCAACGCCCGCAAAGAGGCCTTACGGCAGTTGCGGCCACGTGATGCTCACCAACGAAGAGGGCGCGCACCTCCGCGAGATTTACGGAGAGAACCTCGCCATCGCCATCGACATTCTCGACGGGTACCTGGAAAACAACCCCAAGGCGCTCAAGAAGTACAAGAACCACGCGGCAGTCTTGCGCAAGGGCAACTGGGTCTACAACAAGATCCTCGAAATGAAGGACAAGGAACTCCGCCTGAACAACGCCAAGAAGCAGGGCGACCGCCGCAGCTTCGCGCAGAAGGACCGAGACGACCGAAGCAACTGGCTGACACACTCGATGTTCGAACTCCCGGAGGCCGCAAATGGATAGGATCCAGGAACAGGTGAACTCTCTCGCGAAGGCGCTTCGGCTCCAGGTCATCGAAGTGCTTATCAAGGAAGACCGCATCAAGTACAATGCGCAGCGGCCGACCGACGAGGAGATGCTCTACATGGTGGGCTACATCGACAAGCTCCCCTGCTGCACGGCACTGTTGCGCAAGCTCTTCGACGACGCGCACGACATGCATGACGAAAAGGGAATGTTCCCGCACGCCGCATGCATCGGCGACCTGGAATGGTGCCTGAAATACCGCCACATCGGATACACGTCCATCCAGTCGGTTCCGCACTCGTGGCTCCCGCTCAAGGCCGACGCCGACCTGCGCAGGCTCCCCGCTTTCAGGCAGCTCACCAACATCTACCGTCCGCTTATCGCAGCCGGCAAGAGAATCTTGCCGCCCGTCGACCGCAAGGCCGTCGAGAGCGAAGCGAACGCAATCGTCAACGAACTGGCGACCAACCTTATTGGAGAAAGATAATGTCAACGAATGTGTGCACTTTTTGCGGACGTCTCGGGGCCAACCCGGAAATTACGACACTCCCGAGCGGCAAGGAACGCGTGCGCTTCAGCATCGCCGTCGACCGCAATTATAAACGCGAAGACGGGTCCAGGCCCAGCGACTGGATTCCGGTGGTGATCTGGGGTTCCGCCGCCTACGTGAAAAAGACCAACCTGTGCAAAGGCGACAAGGTATGCGTCACCGGACGAGTCGAAATCAACGAGTGGACCGACCAGGAAGGCAAGCAGAAGTACAGCTTCGCGCTCAACTGCTCCAACATCGAGCTCGTGCAGAAGAAGAACAGCGACAAGGACGCAGCCGCGAACGCAGCAGCAGCGGCCGCACAGTATGGAACCCTGCAAGACGACGATTTACCGTTCTAATCCGGAGGAAACGATGAAGAGGCTTTTCTACACAGAAATCAAGAACGCGCAGGGCGAGTATGAGCCGCTCGGCGTGATGACTATGGAAGACGCGTTCAAGTACGCCTGGGCGCACGACCACGCCACGGTCAAGTTCACCGAGGTCCGGGCGCTCTCGCCCGCCGGCACCGCCAGCTGACAGCCCAAAGGAAGCCCGCCATGAGAAAGCGCAAGGACATCTGGAAGAACCGCACGGTCACGCCCGAAATGATGCAGAAGGCCATCAAGCGCCACAACTTCTGGCTCGCCTTCGAAAAGCTCTGCGAGAAGCTCGGCGAGACGAGGAATTTCTTCCGCCTGATCCGACGCCGCGACCCGGAAGCCACCATCGGCGAAATTGCGGAGTTCAAGCGCAAGATGACACGCCTCCTGGCATTCAATTACGACGTGCACCGCTGCCCCGAGCCGTGCACCAACAAGAAACTTTACGGGGATGAACCACTCAAATACCCGCCCGAATGGAGGGAAGCATGACCCAGGTAACACGGTTGCAAGGAAAGACGATGCTCGGAACGTACGTCGTAAGCGTATTCGTGGAAAGCGGCAAGATTGACCATATCGAGACGAGCGGCCGCACCCCGCACGACGACGTCATAGACATCTGCGGATACTTCACGAAAATCCACGCCAAGCTCGTCTACGACTCCATTAAGGCTATCAAGCTCGTCATGGCGAAGCATGGAGAATACCGTGGAGTCATCGCATAATGAACAATTACCGTCTCTGGTCAACGCTTGAAATCAAGCTGCTCTCGATGGGAATAATGCCGAAAGGCCGCTCGCCACTCGCATGCAGGACTTTCTGCCGACGCAACGGAGTGCAGTTTCCGGGCAAGCGCCAGTGCGACGCGAATGAGCGACTGATCAAGGATATCGAAGAAAAGTTTTCACAAGAAAAGGACACAACTATGGCAAAAAACAACACAAAGAAAACTACGACGGCTATCGTCAAGGATGCGAAGGCCGTAAAGAAGCCCGCAGCGGTCAAGGCGGCAAAGCCCGCACCGGAACCCGAAAAGGCCGAAGAACGGGCCTACAACTTCCGCGTGCTCGACGTGAAGAACGTCAAGGCAAGCGACAACATCCGCGAGGTCAAGGACATCGACGACCTGCTCGCCTCCATCCAGGAACATGGTATCGTGAACCCAGTCACCGTCGTCGATGAAGGCAATTCGAATTTCAAGGTCATCGCAGGGTTCCGCAGGTTCGCGGCCGCAGTCCAGCTCGGGCTCAAGAAGATTCCCTGCCACGTAATGCTCAAGAATCGCGAAGGCGTCGACGAAATTTCGCTCACCGAGAACATCACCCGCATGGATATGACGCCATACGAAGAATGCATGGCCGTGAAGGCTCTTTCCGGAAAGAAGAAAACGCCCGCAGCAATCGCAAAGCATTTTGGCCGCACGTTGCGCTGGGTGCTGGTCCGCAAGAAACTCGCTGACGCTGGTGACAAGGTTCTCAAGAAGGTCAAGGACGGCTCCATCGAGCTCGGCGCGGCCGCGAAAATTGCCGACCTCCCGGATAACGTATTCAAGCGCGAGCTCGAAGGCTGCTACCGCACCGACAAGTATTTTATCGAAGGCGTGCTCGACCGTTTTCACAAGGATTTGAGCAAGGCACCGTTCGAACACGAAGCTTGCCTCAAGTGCGACAAGTGCAGCGCATGCCAGGCGGACCTGTTCGAGAACGAACCGAAGGCCTACTGCCTCGATCCGAATTGTTGGGCCCGCAAGGCAAAGAAGGCCGCAGAGGCCAAGGTGAAGAAGCTCCAGGAAGAAGGCAGGAATGCACGCCTCGGCAAGTTCGGCAGTTGTGGCGTAAGCTATGACGACGAAGCCGAAGATTTTGAAATTGGCAAGTACAACACAGAACTCCAGAAAATAGCCAAGGAAGCCGGCATCCAAAAGCGTGTCCTTGTCGATGCGAAAACCGGAAAGACGTTCGAATACTACGACAAGCGAGACCTGCCCGGCTATCACGAGGAAACCAAAGAAGAACGGGAAGAACGCATCAAAACAAATCGCCAAAAAGAACGCATGGATTCAACACGAAGAAATCTGATGCGCGAAAAGTTACAGGAAGCAATTTCCGGAATTTGCTCTGGATTCAAATCTGAAGCAGACATCATTGTCACGCTACTTGTTTTTGCCGCCAGCAACAACGACGACTTTTTTAGCGAAGAAGGAAAGAAAATACTCGGCATCGACGGCAAAAACGATGAAGGATGGAGCAAAAGCATTGAAGAAATGCCGAGCGACAAGACTTATCGCAACGTAGCTGACGCAGTCCGCGCGTCCATCAAGGATATCGTCAGCGACGTTGACGACCTGAGACAACTTTACGCAGTTATCGGCGGGAATATAGACCGCATCGCAGTCACCGACGAAGAGGTGATGGAAGAAATCAAGCGCAACGACGAAAAGAACGGAGTCAGTGAAGATCAAGACGACGACCAATTCGACTACGAAAACGAGGAGAACGGAAATGAGTAATGAAAAACCGACATCACCCATGTTCCAGGCAACCTCGATGATGCTCGAAGCCATGCGCGACCTCAAGGAAAAGAAGATTTCCCCGCAGGAGGCGAATTCCATTGCTCTGCTCGGCAAGGGTATCACCGACATGGCCCGCGAAGCCACGAACTTCGTCCGAGCAACAGGAATGATTCCGACCGACAGCGCTTTTGGATCCACTTTCCGCGACATCGAACCGAAAGTGAGCCGCGAAGCTCTTGAGGAACAGAAAGCCCGCCTTGAAGCGAAAGGCTGCAAACTCATTCCGGCAAAACGTGCGTGCGGGGATTCCTAATGCGCAAAAAGTGGACCGATGTGGAAATCGCGATGTTGCACGAGAACATCCTTCCACCGGGAAGGACACTTCACAGCGCATACACGAAGGCGTTCAAGATCAACATCAGCTTCTGCCCGATTGCCAAGAAATCGTACAAGGCCCAGCGCAAGCGCACCGCCTACGTCACCGGCTCTGTCATCAAGGAGCTGCAGAAGACGGGCAAGGTTCGAGCAACCGCCAGGAAGTACGGCATTTCGTACACGACGGTAATGGATATAGCAAGAAAGGCCGGAATCCAGGTAAACCTGGATTCTAAAGCCAAGCGTGCCGAAACCATAGTGTTCGAAGGCGAGAACTATTCCTGGCATAAGAACGGATCTTACTGGCGGCACACGAGCGGCAAGCGCGAAAGCTTGACACGCTTGATTTACGAACGTGCGCACGGGAAAATCAAAGGTCGTCGCGTTATCCTGTTCAAGGACGGCAACAAGTACAACATCGACGTCGACAACCTGATATGCGTCACGCCATCGGAGCAGAGCCGTATGCACTACGAAAACGACCCGCTTTTCAGGGCTCAATGCCTCGCAGCCCTTACTCTTGGAAGGCTGAAGACACAAATTAACGAGGCAATTGACCCGGAACTAAAACGAAAAAGAATCGAAAAAGTTTGGACAACAAGGAGAATCAGAAATGTCTAAAGAAAAAACTGAATTTGAAATTCGAGCAAATACTTTGAAGGCCATGGCCAAGCAGTGTACCGCCAAGGTCAAGGGAGGCCGCGCAGCATTAATGGCTGTATTTATCGACCGTATGAGCGAAAATGCCTACGCTTCCGACGGATACAAGATTGCCATCCTCGACATGTACGACCACATGGATCCCGCAGAAATCAACGAACTGGCATTCTATGCCGACATGCAGGCAATTGAATTCTCTAACGGTTTTGCCTTGATTTCCGCAAAGAAGAAGGAAACCTTTGTCAAGAACTTTGGCAA
>CACXKY010000134.1 GCA_902768325.1 Fibrobacter succinogenes | reverse complement strand
CCACGTGGGCGTGACCGAGGCCGGAGCCGGTGCCGACGGGCGTTTGAAGTCCGCTGCGGGTATCGGTGCGCTTTTGCTCGACGGCCTTGCCGATACGATCCGCGTGTCGCTCACTGAAGACCCGGTGGCCGAAGTCCCGGTGGCCCAGGAACTCATCAAGGCATGTGCTTTGCCTGCTGCGCCGACGACCTACAACGTGCCGGTTCTCGAAAAGGATCCGTACCATTACGAACGCAGGGTGACGACGCCTGTCGCTATTTCCGGCGTGGAAGTCGGTGGTTCTCATCCGGTGAAGGTCGGCGTGAAGGCCGATGCGATTGCACTTACCGGCGAACGCCGCAACGCTGAATTCGCCCTGCCGAGCCTGGATGCTGCCCCCGTGGTGCAGTTCAAGGATGCGATGGATATCGCTGGTTTTGCCGCTAACCCCTCTGCTGTGCCCGCAGGTTCTGTGTTCTGCTATACCGGCGCCGAGATGGTCTCCGGCGTGCGCGCCCTTGCCGCTGCTCTCGATGCAGCGGGTCGCCAAGACCCCATTCTGCTTTACGCCAAGATTAACGACAGCGAACGCGATACGCTCCGCGTTTCCGCCGACATCGGAAGCCTCGTGACCGACGGTCTTGGCGATGCCGTCGTCATTGACGGCTACAAGGGCGCGAAGGAAAGCGTCCTGCTCGCCTTCGACATCCTGCAGGCTGCCTACTGCCGCCGCAGCAAGACGAACTTCATCAGTTGCCCGAGCTGCGGACGTACCTTGTACGACATCCAGCAGGTCATGGGCAAGATCAAGGCCCGCTTTGGTCACCTCTCGGATATTTCCATCGGCATCATGGGCTGCATCGTGAACGGCCCGGGTGAGATGGCAGACGCCGACTTCGGTTACGTGGGTGGTGGCCCCGGCCGCATTACGCTGTTCGAAGGCAAGACGGCTGTGAAGAAGAATATCCCCGAAGAGGACGCCATCGAGGAACTCGTGAATTTGATAAAAGAAAGAGGTCGCTGGCAGGAACCATAGAGGTATGAGGAATGAGCGATGAGCTCGGTCGCTACGCTCCCTTTGAGCTAAAGTTAGGCGCCTTCGGCGCGATTATAAAAGCTCAGAGGCACGAAGTGCCGACCTCGAACCTCAAAGCGAAGCGACCTCAAAGCTATTTAACATTAACAAAGGACTAAATCATGGCAACTATTAAGACGATGAACAACATTTCCAAGAAAGGCTTGAGCCTGTTTGGCTCGTTCTACCAGGTTTCCGACTCCGTCGAAAATCCGGATGCCATCTTGGTGCGTTCCGCCCAGGTTGATACCGACAACTTTGACGGCCTCTTGGCTGTCGCCCGCGCCGGCGCTGGCGTGAACAACATCACCATCGACAAGGCCTCCGCAAAGGGCATCTGCGTGTTCAACACGCCGGGTGCAAACGCCAACGCCGTTGCCGAGCTCGTGATGACCGTGCTCGGCATGGCCGTCCGTAATGTCGATAAGGCCGCTGCTTGGGTCAAGAACCTCGACACCACCGACCCGGACCTCGCAAAGACCGTCGAAAGCGGCAAGAAGAAGTTCGCCGGCATGGAACTCGCAGGCAAGACTCTCGGCGTGATCGGCCTCGGCAAGATTGGCGTGCTCGTCGCCAACTATGCCCGTTGGAAGAACATGCGCGTCATCGCTTACGAACCGTATCCGAACGCAAACAACATGCATGAACTTTCCAACAAGGTCGAAATTGCAGACCTTGACACAGTGATTGCAAATTCCGACTTCCTCACAGTGCACGTTCCGTTCATCAAGGGTGTGACCGAAAATCTTCTCAACCGCAAGAACCTCGCCGGCTTCAAGGGCAGCTACATCATGAACTTCGCCCGTGGCGGTATTGTCGAAATGGATCCGGTGAATGAAATGCTCGCTTCTGGTTCCCTCCAGGGCTACCTTTGCGACTTCCCGACTGCAGACCTCATCAAGAACGACAAGGTGACTTGCTTCCCGCACCTTGGCGCCTCTACCGAAGAAGCCGAAGAAAACTGCGCCGTGATGGCCGTCGAAGAACTGAAGGACTACATCGAATTCGGTTGCGTCCGCAATTCCGTGAACTTCCCGGCCCTCGTCGATCACCCGCACGCCGGCGTCAAGAGCCGCGTCGTGGTCATCAACCAGGACGTCCCGAACATGATTTCCGAAATCACGAAGGTGTTCGGTGCCGAAGGCATCAACATCGCCAGCTTCTCTAACAAGAGCAACGGCAAGATCGGCTACAACCTCGTTGACGTCGAAAGCAAGGTCGATGACTCCATCATCGAAAAGCTCGGCAAGCTCGACAAGGTCATCAAGGTCCGCGTGATTCATTTCTAGTGGATTAGTTACTAGTTCTGAGTTACTAGTTACTAGTTTTTTCTATAAGATTCTTCTAGTAACTCTTAACTAATATCTAGTAACTGCACCGAAGGTGCTAAGTGTACATCTTTTCGATTTCTTCGGCGTATCGTTTTTCTGCGACGGTGCGCCGAATTTTTAATGTGGGCGTGAGCAGCCCGGATTCGGTCGTGAGTTCGTCGCTGATGAGCGTCCACTTGCGGATTTGTTCCCAGTGGTTCAGCTTGCGGTTAATCCTAGTGATATGGCGGTTGATGGATTCGCGAATCCTTACCGAACTCATCGCCTTCTCGATGCTGAATTCATCATGCGAGAACTTGAGCATGCGTCGCGCGCCTTCCGGGTTCAGCCAGATGACGGCCGAAACGAACTTGCGGTCGTTCGCGATAACGAGCGCCTGTTCGATGACGGGGTGACGGCTGATTTCCAGTTCGATGGGGTTGGGACATACGTATTTGCCTGTGCTCGTCTTCAAGAGTTCCTTGATGCGCCCCGTGAAGTTCAGGTAGCCGTCGGCATCGAAGAATCCCTGGTCGCCCGTCTTGTAGAACCCATCTTCCGTGAAGACCATTGCATTGATGTCCGGGCGGTTATGGTAGCCCTTGAAAACGCTGTCGCCCTTGACGAGGATTTCGTTGTTGTCCCCGATTTTCACTTCAAGGTGGGCGAGGGGCTTCCCGATGGATCCGGGGCGGTTGTCCGCAAGGCTGTTGGCCGATACGACCGGGCTGCATTCCGTCATGCCATAGCCTTCGCGTATGGGAATGCCGATGTTCAACAGGAATCTTAAGATACTCTTGTTCAAGGAGGAACTTCCGCTGACGACCAGCTTGAAGCTACCTCCGATGGCGTTGCGCATCTTGCGGTAGACGAGACGGTCGTACAGGCGGTAAATGAGCGTCGGCCTGTCGTGCGGGGTGGCGATTTTTGCAATCTTGATGGCGTTCTTGACGAGGTAGCGCCGGATGCCCTTTGTATTTTCGCCGGCGGCAGTCATGCTTTCGTAGACGCGTTCAAGGATGCGCGGCACGACGACCATTACGGTCGGGTGGATTTCCGTCAAGATGGTCGCGACGTTCTTGGGGTTGTCGGCGAAGTATGTCGTAAGGCCGTTCAGCATATAGAAGTAGACGACCATTCGTTCCAAGACGTGTGCGACCGGCAAAACCGTCAGGGCGCGCTCCGTCTTGCTTTCTAGCCGGTAGAGCGGCTGAAGGTTCTGGATCTGCACGAGGATGTTCCGGTGGCTGAGTTCAACGCCCTTGGGGAGCCCGGTGGATCCGCTCGTGTAGATGATGCTGAAAATATCGTCGGGATGAATCATCTGGATCTGGTCATCGACCCAGCTGTAGTAATTGCCGCGTTCGCTGGCGCGCTGGCCTTCTTCGAGGAGGTCGTTCCAAAAGATTCCGTTTTCGGGGAGGTCGCTTTGCGAATCGATGCAGACGACCAGTTTGAAAAACCGCAGGTTCACCTTGAGAGGGGCGTCCAAATCGTCGATGGAATTGACGATGAGGATCTGTACCGAAGCGTCTTCGCATTGGTACAGGAAGTTTTCCGAGGAGATGTTCGGGAACAGCGGGACGACGCGGGCGCGGTTGATTTGGGTGGCGATATCGGCGACGAGCCATTCGGGCGAACTCGGCGCGATGATGCCGACGCTGTCGTTCTCGCGCAGGCCGCGGTTGTTCAGGGCTACGGCGGCATAGATGGCCGTGTCGCGCAGCTCTTCCCTGGAGTAGTGCGTCCATTGCCCGTCGATACGTTTGTACCAACCCCCGAATCCGTGACGGGCGCAGTTGGAAAAGAACATCGCGGCGAGCGAAGTGAACTGGAGCGGTTCCATACACACAAAATACAATCAAATTTTGCGAAAGGCTGAAGTGCTGTTCATTTTTTGATTTTTTTGAGCTATCTCCCACGAAAATGCTGTTTTCTGAATTTTTGAGAACATTTGAGAACATGAAATGCTCTAAAATTTCTTGAAATATTGTAAAATTTCAAATATTGTTATAATTTCTGTTTGAAAAATACTTTTAAATGCTTATATTATTTTGAGAACAATTGAAAAAAAGGGATGTTTATGGATTTCAAACGTTTTTTCATGGTGGTGTGTGCCGCGTTTTCTTTTGCTGTGGTCCATGCACAAGTCCATCTGGTCGATGAGGGCGGCTGGCTCGAATCGGCCTATGCGGAATGGACTGAGGACGGTTCCGACAGCTATAACGTGTACTATAGCGGTGCAGGCAAATCCGACGTGAAGGTCGATGCGGCCCTTGTCCGCAACTACGGTTCCAAGTGGCGCGTCGATGTCCCGGGCCTCAAGGCGGGGGATTACACGCTGAAAATCGCAAGCGTGAAGGGCGGCAAGGAAGGTGCAGCCGCTACGACCAAGGCGCTCGCGGTCAAAGCCCATGACCGCAGCGGATTCGCTTTCAGCAACAATCACGTTCCCGGCGCCTACAAAGTAGACGGTACGCTCAAGGACGGCGCCGTCGTCATCTACATCACCGAATCCACGAAGAACTCGGTCAAGCTCGATGTCACGACCGACAGCAAGGGCGGAACGACGAGTTGCTCCGGTTTCCAGGCCATCCTCGCCGCCGTCAAGAAGGGCTACGAGAAACGCCCGCTCGATTTTCGCCTGGTGGGCAACATCACGGATCCGGATTCTACCGACAAGGGCGAGCGACCGCGAACGGCTGGGGCATCCGCATCAAGAACGCACAGGACGTAGAAGTCCGCAACCTCGGCGTCATGAACGTGAACAGCAACGAAGGCGACAATATCGGTCTCCAGCAAGACAACAGCTACGTGTGGGTGCACAACTGCGACTTCTTTTACGGCGATGCGGGCAGCGACAAGGACCAGGTGAAGGGTGACGGCGCCCTGGACTGCAAAAAGTCCACCTACGTAACCTTCAGCTACAACCACTTCTGGGACAACGGCAAGTCGAACCTGCTCGGCCTTTCGGAAGGCTCGACGGACGGGCTCTACATCACGTATCACCACAACTGGTACGATCATTCCGACAGCCGCCACCCGCGCGTGCGCTACTACAGCGCCCATGTGTACAACAACTACTACGATGGCATCGCCAAGTACGGCGCGGGCTCCACATTGGGCTCGTCCGTGTTCATGGAAAGCAACTACTTCCGCAACTGCAAGTACCCGATGCTCACCTCGATGCAGGGGAGCGACGTTTATGCGGGCGGCACCAAGCGCGACCCGAAGAATTACGGCACTTTCAGCGACGAGGACGGCGGAACTATCAAGGCGTTCAACAACTATTTTGAAGGTAATTACACGTTTATCCCGTATGGAGCGTCTAAGTACATGCTGAAAGGTTCGGAAACGGCGGCGGGTTCGATCGATACGGAGGTGGATTTCGACGCGTATGTGGTTGACAGCCGTAATGCGAAGGTCCCGAATACGGTCAAGTCGTATGCGGGCGGCAACACCTACAACAATTTCGATACCGACAATGCGGTGATGTACAGCTATACTGCCGATGAGCCCGCTGTGGCAAAGGCGAACGTGGAAAAGTATGCGGGCCGCGTGCAGGGCGGTGATTTCAAGTGGAGTTTCGACAACTCCAAGGACGATGCCGAGTCCGCCGTGAACCAGGCGCTCAAGGATGCTCTCGTTGCGTACAAGGGCGGTACGGGTACGGTTTATTATGGGGGTGAATCTTCCGCTGACGAACCGCAAAAAATCGCGTCCGTTCAGCCCGATTTCCCTGCCATCCGTTATGCTCCTGATGGGGAGCGTCTCGAGATTTTCGTACAGGGGCTTTTCCGTGTCGAGGTGCTTCGCCTAGATGGTAAAAAAGTGCTCTCGAGTACGGCGAATTCGGTCGATCTTTCGGGGCTCGGTCCGGGAGTGTATTTGGCCCGTTTGGTGAAAAAAAAGCAATTTATTGTAAAAACTTTTTTAAGATAACTGTTTTTTGTGAGTTTCGTCAAATGTATCCAAAATTATTACAGAAGAGCGCCGATATATAATCTATCTTTACACCGAAAGGGATTGGTGCAACCTCAAAATAAGGATGTAGAATGAAAAAATTTCTAGCAATAATAACGCTGGCGGCCGTATCGGCTGCTATGGCTGTGGTTCCCGGCCGTGTAGGTCCGGTGAGCACGTACGGTAAGCTGGTTGCCAATGGTGGCAAGCTGTCGGGTTCCTGCCCGTCGTACAAGGACAAGACCGTGCAGGTCAAGGGCATGAGCCTTTTCTGGAGCTCTGCTGCAGATAGCGCCCTTGTTTACTATACATCCCAGGCTATGGGCCTCATGGTGAAGGACATGGGAATCGAAGTGCTCCGCTTCGCTCTCGGTGTTGCTGATGAAAAGTTTGACAGCCATGGTCGTTCCTATACGACGGGTGGTAAAAACGACCAGAAGGCCATGGTCACGAAGATGGTCCGCGCCGCTGTCGAAAACGACATTTACATCATCCTTGACTGGCACATTGAAAGCTCTTCGGGCTATACCAACGAAGCGAAGGAATTCTTTGCTTGGGCCGCCCAGGAATTCGGCCAGACTCACAACGTGATTTTCGAAATCTGGAACGAACCGACCGGCGATATGGGTACGGTGAAGTCCCATGCTGACGCTGTGATTCCGGTTATCCGCCAGTATTCCGACAACCTCATCCTCGTGGGTAGCCCGGGATGGTCCAGCCAGCCGGATGCTTGTGCTAGTGCTGGCATCACTGACTCGAAGAAGAACTATGGTTGCACGCTCCACTTCTATGCCGCAACGCACCAGGTCGGTGGTGGCTATGATAATGCCGCAAAATCGGCTATGAACGCTGGTGTTCCCGTGTTCGCTACGGAATGGGGTACCGTCAGTGCTGATGGTAACGGCTCTCCGAACCAGTCTGCTAGCCAGGCTTGGATTAACTGGATGGACCAGAATGGCGTTTCTTGGGCGAACTGGTCCGCTTCCGCTATCAAGGAACAGTCTGCCGCGTTTACTTCTTTGACCTTGAACCAGGGCCTGAAGTACTCTACCTCCGGTAACATGGTGAAGGGTTGGATGAACAAGAACAAGGCCTATTCCGATTGCGGTCTTGGCAACCACCTGGGTTCCGCCTCTGCCGACGACGGCTTCTCTAAGGGCGTTGCCAATGGTGCTACGACGGATCTCATCGACGATATGGAAGATGGTGACCGCTACACCTATACGGGTGGCTTCTGGTCTGCCTGGGCTGACTCCGACGATGATACTGATGGCCGTGGTAAAACGAAGATTTCCAACAAGAAGTGGACCAATGACTTTGGTAAGGAAACTTACGATGTGATTGTTGCTGCCAAGGATGGCAACGATTCCAAGTATATGGCTGCTTTGGAAGGCATCTATATTGATCAGGGCTCCTACAAGTGGGCTCCGTATGTGGCCATGGGCTTGAACCTGACGAAGGATACGGCCGATTTCTCGCAGCTTTCTCAGTGCAATTCGATTTCTTACAAGTACAAGGGTGCCGCCCATAATTTCCGCGTGGAACTCTCTTCGATTACCAACTACAACTTCCACTATGTCGATGCTGAAGCGTCCGAGGATTGGAAGACGGTCGAATTGACCACGGATATGTTCCAGCAGCATACCACTTGGGCCGATCCGCAGATTACGGATTTGAAGAAGAACCTGGGCAAGGCTAACCGCCTGGCTTGGGAAGTGAACGGCGTTGTGGACCGTCCGGCTTCCGAAATCCAGCCGCTTTTCAACTACCTCTATGTGGATGATATCCGCTGCGATGGCGTTTCCATCAAGGCTATTTCCGCTAACGACCCCCCGGCTTCTTCTTCGAGCACTGTAACGCCGAGTAGCTCCGCTAATGTTGTCACGTCCTCTTCTTCTGTGGGTCCGACTTCTTCTACGGTCGTGGTTACTGACCTTGTCGTCATCGACGATGTTGAAGATGGTGACGAAGTTCTCAAGACGACGGGTACGTGGTACGCCTACACCGATAAGGATCCGGGTGGACTTTCTACCATCGCCAACGTTTATGACGAAAACCTTCCGGGCTATGTCGTGAACATGACCGGTACGGATGATCCGACTAACGGAACCGCCGGTTTCGTCGGCCTCAAGGGTATTGTTATCAATCCGGGTACCTACGAAGAACGTCCGTTCGTCGCTCTCGGCCTGAACACGAATGCGGATACCTCCAAGGGTGTTGACCTGAGCGCTTGCAATGCCATTAGCTACCGCTACAAGGGCGCTGCTCATGACTTCAAGCTTCAGGATGGTTCCGTGACGGACTATGACTATCACCTTTACAAGAACGCTTCCGCTGCCACCTGGGAAACCGTTGTCATCAAGTACGATGAAATCGAACAGATGGGCTGGGGCGAAGCTAAGGTCCTGAACTATGCCAACATCAAGAAGATGGCTTGGGAAGTTCTCGGCTGGAAGGCTTCTATGGATCAGCCGGACTACGACTACCTCTATGTGGACGATGTCAAGTGCGTGAACTCCACTGTCGGCATCAAGGCTGTTGCCCGTGCTGCTAGCGGCCTCAAGCTCGGTGTGCAGGGCGCTTCCCTGAACATCTCTGTCGCCAAGTCCGGCACCATGAAGGTTCAGGTGTTCGACATGATGGGTAACGTCGTCAAGACGGTTTCCGAAAGCGTGACTTCCGGTATGCATCAGGTCTCTCTCGAAACCCTCACTCGCGGCAACTACGTTGTCCGTGTGATGTCGGGTAGCGATTCCAAGACCGCTCGCTTCAGCATCCGCTAGAAATTATCCCCGGCCTAGCGCCGGGACATCCTTAAAAAATTGCCTCGGCTTTTGCCGAGGCTTTTCTTGTTGAAGGTCGCTTTATTGGAGGTCGCGCTGGAGTATTTCGCACTTCTCGCGTTTCCACTCTTCAAAAGTGTCATCGGCGATGTGCTGCTTGGCTTCGCGCATCAGGTGCAGGTAAAAGTGCAGGTTGTGGATGCTTGCCAGCGTGAATCCGAGGGATTCTCCGGCGTGGTGCAGGTGGCGCAGGTAGGCACGGCTGAAGTTGCGGCAGCAGTAGCAGTCGCAATTCGGGTCGACCGGCTTGTCGAATTCTTCGGCATGGCGGGCCGCCTTGTAGCGCAAAACGCCTTCGCTCGTGAACAGCATGCCGTTGCGGGCGTTGCGGGTAGGCATCACGCAGTCGCACATGTCCACGCCGCGCTCGATGAGCTCTAACAAGTTCCACGGTGTTCCTACGCCCATCACGTAGCGGGCGTGGTCCTGCGGCAGAATGTCGGTGCAGAAATCCGCGATTTCGTACATCGTCTCGGTCGGTTCGCCTACGGAGAGTCCTCCCATGGCAAATCCGTCGGGGCCAAGTTCCGCGATGCGCTCGATGGCCTGCTTTCTCAGGTTCTTGTGCATGCCGCCTTGGATAATCCCGAAGAACTGCTGGTCATAACCGTGGATGGGCGGGTGCTCCTTCAGCCATTGCATGGCTTCGGACGTCCATTTGAGCGTGTAGTTCAGGCTATGCTCCGCCTCTTTCGCCGTACTCGGGAAGGGCGTGCATTCGTCGAGCGCCATGATGATGTCGGCGCCGATTTCCCGCTGGGCGTTCATGACGCTTGCCGGGCTAAAGAAATGCTTAGAACCGTCCAGGATGCTGCGGAATTCTACGCCTTCGGGCGTAATCTTGCGCAGGTCCTTCAGGCTCCATACCTGGAATCCGCCGCTATCCGTGAGTACCGGGCCGTCCCACGCCATGAACTTGTGGATACCGCCCGCCTTCGCAATACGCGGGGTGGTGGGGCGCAGGTACAGGTGGTACGTATTCGCGAGAATGATTTCGGCCTTGATATCCTTGAGCTGTGCGGGCGTCACTGCCTTGACGGTCGCTTCGGTGCCCACCGGCATAAAGATGGGGGTCGTCACGTCGCCGTGGTCGGTATGGACTACGCCCAGACGGGCTTTGGACTTCTTGGATGTCTTCAGGAGCTCGAAACGGTTCATATTGCCAAAGATAGAAATTCTGGGCAAAAAGAAAACCCGGCTTTTCAGCCGGGTTTCTTCTGCGGTCGGACAGACTTGAACTGTCATGGGATCGCTCCCACTAGCACCTCAAGCTAGCGTGTCTACCAATTCCACCACGACCGCGTGGTCCTTAATGGAACGGCTCAAATTTAGTTTAAAACGAGCCGTTTGTAAAGGGGGTTGGGGCATTTTTTCGAAAAAAAACGCTCTTACTTTACCTCGGCCACGAGCTTGTCGAATACCTGTCCGCGGACTTTGTAGTTCTTGAACAGGCCAAAGCTCGCGCAGGCGGGGCTCATGATGACGGCTCCGCCTTTGCCGATAGCGAGGCTGTCGGCGAAGGCTTCCTCGAGCGTGGGGAATATCTTCGCCGG
>CACXKY010000133.1 GCA_902768325.1 Fibrobacter succinogenes | reverse complement strand
GACAATCGGTTCCTTGATGAACTGGCCGACAAACGGTTCCTGCCAACGCCCCTTCAGGCTATCCTTGGCGCTCTTGTACCAGGGCGTCTCCAGGTAATTTCCGCCCTCGATGATAGAGCTTTCCCCATTCGAAAAGTATGCAAGGCGCATGTACTCGCCTTCGGCCTTACCAGGGGCCTTCCCCGGTTCGAAGGCGACCACCATGGCCACCACCTGCGGCACCGTCGCACGGACGCCCGAAAGCGACCTCAGCAAGAAATCGTCGAGTTCCTGTCCCGCCAGGTTTTCCGTCCCGACCTTGACCGAGATCTCTTCACCGATGCTCTTGCCCGAACTGAACAGGTTGTTGATGAGAGCCACGTTCGCACGGCTGATTTCTTCGCCCTTCTGCAAAAGCATCTGGGACAGTTTTTCATTAATCTGGAAGCCGCCGATGCCAAACAGCACCGCAAACACGATGCTGATGCTCACGAGGACCGTCACAGATTGCTTGAATGCCAAGCTATGTACGTTTATCTTCATCGTCTCACCTCCAAAACTATCCGTTCACCGAATCCATAAAGGCTAGTTTCTTCGCAAGTTCAAACATTTTTTCCGCACGCCTGCGGTTCTTTTCGGTCGCCCCGTTCAATTCATCCAGGCAGCGCGTCAACTCGAGAATCCCACCCCCGCGTTTCAGCAGGTAGACCGCACAGAGGTTCACAACCGCAAGCGACGAATTGATGATATCGAGGTCCGTATTTCCCAGCTGGAACGCCGCCAAGTGGTAAGCGTCTTCCGAGCAGTCCTGAATCATCTTCTCGACATCGCCCAGCGTCGTGAAACCAAGGAAGCGGAACACCTTCAAGAACCCGACCAGCGACGTCTCGTAAATTTCGGCCTGGTTGATAGCCGCGATGCGCTTGTTCAGCGGATCGAAGGGATGCAGTTCCAGGTAGTTCCCGAAGGAATCTCCATCCAAGGCCACCTCGTCAAAACGCCCGGAGCTCACCAGGGAATGCACGTGGCGCCTATAATTGCTGATGCCCGTCCGGATCACGCAAAACTGTTCGTCAATCAGTTCCAGCATGCCCGCAAGTCGGCTCAAGTTCCGCTGGTACTCCTTGGGCACCTCGAAGCCGGACTTGTAACCCGTATCGTGGTCAAGTACCGCCCACACGTGCTGCAAGGCAGAACGCATCTGCACTTCGAAACGTATTTCGTTCAGTTCCGGGAAGGCCGGGTCTTCGCAGACGCTCTTGGGAAGGCGGCAAATGTAGTGCAGCGAATTGTAGCCAAAGCTATGGACTTCGTGCATCCGGCGCTTGTCGATGCTGTTTTCCCAGTCGATTTCGAACAGGCGGCCGACCAAGGCAGCAATCTTATCGACTTCATCGTTATAGCAGGTAATGACGCGCACGCCGACGACATCGGTAAGGCTGAGCAGGTCCGAATACTTGCCGCCCTTGCGCAGGAGCTTGCCCGCGATGCTTTCTTCCGTCTTGACGCGCGCCTCGATGGCGTTGACGTAAAGGTTGTTTTCCTTGATGCTCTGGGCCAGGGTATCCCGCACGACCGACATGAGCTTCTCGTACGCCGCGCGCTTTTCGCGGTACTCCTGGATTATCTTGAACCCACGAGGCGGAAGCCTGTAGTCTGTAACATCCCTGTTTTCCATCAGGACCTCTTGAAAACCTTGTCGACGGTCTCTTCGAATTCCTTATAAGCAAACGTGTCGTGCAAACTGCGCAGCGCGCGCGCCAAACCGCGGAAATGCCATTCATGGGCCGCGGCTTCCTTGACGCAGAACAGGTCCCAGACCTTGTCCCCGATCACCTGGTAATCGCGGTAGATGGCCCTGATATTGCTCAGCTTGTCGGCCAGCGCGACGATTTTTGCATCGTTGTCCGCCGCAGAAAGGCGTTCAATGGCCTCTTCCTTGCGGAGCCTCCAGCTTTCCGAGCGGCTCTTGCCCGCAAACTCGATGTCGGATTCCACTTCGACCAGCTGGGCGACCCGCTTGCCGAACTCGCGCTCGATATCCTTGAGCGTCACGGACGAATCCTCGACGGTATCGTGCAAAACCGCCGCCGCCAGGAGTTCCTGGTCGTTCGTCATGGTCGCGGCAATCGCCACCGTTTCAAGAGGGTGCACTATATAGGGGAAGCCCTTCCCCTTGCGCTCAGCGCCCTCGTGCACCTTGACAGCGAAAATAACCGCTTTGTCCAACAACTTAGTATCCATATCCATAATGTAATAAAAAAAAGAGGACCTAGAAAGCATAAAATAACGAACCTCCGCACGCTCAAACGGGCCCCCGGAGGGGGATTTTTTAGATTTTTCTGCAACCGAACCCCTCCTACAGGCATCAAAAGGGTACAATGGACGAAAAAGTGATACTTCAGCACCTAAAGGACGGCAGCCGCGAGGCGCTATCCCTGCTCTGGCAGGCCCATAGCGAAAACGTGCTCAATCTGGCCTTCCGGATGATGAAGGACCGCGACGAAGCCGAAGATATCCTCATGGACGTTTTCGTGCAGGTGCCCAAAGCCGTACAGGGGTTCCGGGGACAGTCCGCGCTCAACACGTGGCTCTACCGCCTCACGGTCAACGCTTGCCTCATGAAGCTCCGCGCGCAAAAGCGCCACCGCGAGCTCGAAGAGGAAAAGCTGGACACCATTGTCGAGGAAGTGCTCGGCAAGCCCGACGTGCGTGAAGAAAGCTTTGACGCCGCACTTTTGGAAAAGGGGCTCGCGCAGCTGCCGGCAGAAACCCGCAGCATGCTCTGGCTCAAAGATGCCGAGGACTTAGACGTGAAGGGACTCTCCGAGATTTACAAGATGCCCGAGGGCACCATCAAGGCGAGGCTCAGCCGTGCAAGGAACTTTGTTCGAAACTACCTGAAAGGACGTAAAGAAGGAGCGTAACCATGCCTGACAAAATCGACTTCTCGAAAATAGAACGGCTCACCCCCAGGGCAGACTCCTGGGCGAAGGTCTGCGCCCGTCTGGACGCAGAGGCCGCCCCCGCAAACACCATCCACATCAAGAGCTGGTACAGCGCCATCCCGATTGCCGCGAGCCTCGCGCTCGTGAGCCTCACGGCCATCCTCCCCGCCATCACCGATAACGCCGGGAGCCCGGAAGACCCGTCGACCGAAACCATTTCCATCAACAGTTCCGCCCCCTCCGAAGTCCTGAGCTGGTACTCCAGTCTGGGCAACTCGGCAAGCGACGAGTTCGAAACGCTCGAAGAAACTGTCGGCTTCAGCTATTTAATCAAGGAGTAAAATATGAAAGGAGCAAAACTCTTCACCGCAAGCCTTGCCGTGCTTGCCCTGGCCCTGGGATTTTTCCTGGGTAACTTCTGCGGCAAAAGCTGCCCGTGCTGTAGCAAGGGCGAAATGACCTGCTGTAAAAAAATGGAAGGCCCGTGCCCGCGCCAGGGCATGATGCCGCCACCGCCGCCGGGCGACTTCAAGGGACCCGGCCCGCAAGAGGGCTTCAAGGGCCCCGGTCCGAAGTTCAAGCACAAGATGGACCCTGCAGCCATCGATTCCATGCTGGAAGTTACACCGGAACAGAAGGCCGCGCTTGAAGCAAGCCGCGCCAAGGGCGATTCGATTTTCAAGGACTTGCGCAAGAACAAGCACGAAGCCGAAAAGGCCCTAGGGCAGGCGCTCGAAAGCAGAGACCCGGCAGCCATCGAAACTGCGAAAGCCCTCGTCCTCGATGCCGACAAGGCATTGCTCGAACACCGCATCAACGGGATGAACGCCCTCGCCAAGGTCCTGACTCCGGAACAGCTCGACAAGTTCAACCAGTTCCACAAGGAACAGATGAAGAAGTTCCGCGAACACAAGCACGGTTCCAAGGGCCAGCACGAAGGCCCGAACGGCAACCCGCCCCCGCCGCCTCCGCAGGAATAAGGTTTCGGCTCCTTAAGGAAAAACTCCCGGCTAATGCCGGGAGTTTCTTCGTCATAGCGTCACAGCGAAACAACAACTAATCTTCCAGGAAATACTGGACGCTCGTGACAACTCGCACCTTCTTGATAAACGGCGTGTTCTCGTCGCGGTCTTCGATAGAGAACTGCCCCTGGGTCGCCGTCTTGATCTTGCCAAGCTTGCTTTCGGAATCCGCGGCAAACTTCTGGGCCGCGGCACGGGCGTTCTTGTTCGCCTCGTCGATCATCTCGGGCTTGATGTCGTTGAGACCGTTGAAGGTATAGATCTTGCGGTAACGGTAGTCGCCCTCGCTAAAGGCGATTCCCTGCTTTAGGAGTTCGCCCTGCTTGCCCATGATTTCGCGAAGCTTTTCGACATCCTTCGACGCGACCGTCATCACCACCGTCGCCACATAGCGCTGGGAACGTTTTTCGCTCGCGTAGATTTCGCTTTCGGTATCGGTGATATCGGGAGAAGCCTTGCTGATTTCTTCGGCCGCGACCCCGTTATCCAAAAGGAACTTCTCGAGTGTTGCCGTCTTGTTCTGCACGGATTCGTAAAGTGCGACCAGATCGTTCCCCACCTCTTTGAAAACGATTGGCCAAATCACGTAGTCGGCCTTGACCTCGCGCTCCGAGAGTCCCTTGACCGAAACCACGCGGTCGCGATCCTTCGTGTGCATCATAGCGCAATAGAGGAATGCCCCCAAGCCAAGAACGGCAACACCGAGAATAAAAGCTTCTTTAATTCTAGACATAGTAACTCCTTTTCAAACAAATTTAGATAGACCTAGCTTCCCATCCGGAATCTTTATACTTGGTAACGGCAAGATCGTGCGCCTTTACGTATTTCGCGATTGTCCTCGCACGGATTTTTTCGCGAAGTTCCGTATCGGCTTCCACCATCTTGAACGCACCGTAGAACTTTCCGAAAATCTTCTTTGCGCTCTTGGTGTACTTGGAACCGTCGGCCACCATCTCGAACGACTTGACTTCATAGCCGTCCTCGGTACGTTCCAGGCGGAAGAGGCCCGGGTATTCACCGCCCGACGTGCACACGAGCGTATCGCCTTCGAGGTCGTAGTTGTAAACCCAGAACGAACCCCAGACCAGCGTTTCGTCTTCATTGCTGTAATCGACCGCGATAACGTTCACCACCGGGATCGAGACATCGGCGATATCGTCTTCCGGGGCAAACTCGCTCAGCACGTAATCAGATACCGCGCCTTCAATAACATCGGCGCCATTGTAATGATAGGCCGGAATCTTGAACCTATCCCTGCCAGAAGCAAACACGCTAGAAGCAGCCAGGGCGCAGACGAGAGCAATTTTCAAAATCGTTTTCATGTTGAACTCCTTTCCTGAAGGGTTTAGTTGTTTCTTGTTCACGCCAATAATATACCTAGTCAAATTCATAATGTCAAATGTATAATTATAATAGTTTTAATCAATATTTTTTATGAATCTCCTCAGACTCAACCATGGAGCACAAAGTACGGTCTACCTCCATATTCAGCCCGAATGCCTCCTCTAATACACTCGGGTCCCCCTTAGTTATGACCGTGATCTTGTCGCCTTCGCACTTGACCTCTCCCCCCCTCCATATCGGAACATTCAGCGGCCAAGAAAGTATAGGGGGCATTCTCGTAAGTATGGACACTTACCAGGGAATCCCCCTTCAAGGTAGTCACGCGATGAATAAAGATGCCATCTTCGACAGACTCTACCTTGTAGTAAGAGGCCCTGTCCGTCAGAAACGGTCTCCGCAAGCGGTTAAGGCAGGCACAACCATCAGGCCGGAGAAGGCGAATGGAAGCATCTTGAAGATTGTCTTTTTCATTGTGGTAGGCTCCTTGAGTTTCTTACGTTCCGAAATCTACCAAGAAAAATTCATAATGTCCAATGCATTATTTCAATCGCTTTAATCAACTTTTTTGATTGAAAGGCCAGATTGCCCCATTCTAATAGGTAAAGGAAATGATTATCTTGAGACCGCTCTGCAATGCGGCCTCCGCTGCTTTTAGGGGCTCAAGAACCCGAGTATTGCTATTAACTGTAATGCTAATTGGGTATTCACGTTCTTCAGGTGACTTGCGCTCGTACTCCTGCTGCAAGCGCTTCTGCAAATCTTTCGGCTTGATAGCTTCCGGCTTATCGGAGTTTAAAAGGTTCTCCCGGAGATCGGTCTCTAACGGAGGGCGGCGATTGTAGAAAGCATCATATACACCTTCGCGGTCGTTATAATCAACGGACAATTCCATGTAGCTCTTGTTTACCGGTTCTTCCGGCTCATCTTTGCAGAGAGACGCATCCGAAACCATCATTTTTTTGATTTCATCTTGAGACAACGGCTTGCCTCGTTTAAGGCTATCCTGTTTCACCAACATTTTCAAGATGCACTTGATGCGTTTGTGGTGGGGTGAAGAAAACGGTGACGCCCAATCCGGCCTATGCGAGCTCTTGAGCGGTATATGAAAATCCCGGTCCAAGATCATGAAAAACGGGCCATCATAAAAGAACGGGACAACTAGAGAAATTTCCCGCAGGACTCTTCCGGACACGTCTCCGTCAACACGGACAGGCACCTGCGATACCGGCTCTTGAGCCCCCGAGCAACGCTCCACGTTGATTTTCCGACTTCCTACAGTCATATGGCTGTTGTAGGGGTCCTCGCACTTGCCTTCTTCCTTGAGCCTCCGCGTTTTTTCTTCGACGCGCTTTATCCCGATATCGTAAAGCGGATTGGTTTCGTGTTGAAGCGGTCCATCCAGTTCACGATAGAGATCCGGATACAGGACCCCGTCAATATAAACGGCATCTTTGCGGACATCGAAAGCCACAGTATAGTCGTTAGACGCCACATTCTTTTCACCGCCGCAACCGCAAAACAGCAGGGCAACGAAAAAGAGAAGCCAAAAATGAAGCCGGCACGCCATAGTCGTTTCTAATTTATAAAAAATGCGGACAGGCTCTAACATTTATACCGACATTTATACCGACATTTTCTTGGACATTTGCCGTTTTCTCGTCGATTAGGGCACTTTTTAGAGCGCTAAAGTGGATTCGCAGCCCGTTTCCTAGGATTTCGTACTTGGGCAAGTCTGCGCCGAGTTCTTTGCATGCGTCGCAGATTAAATGTCATTTTATGACACTAAAACAAATATATATTTGAGGCATAACCAAATGGAGGCTATTATGGAACAGAATCAGAGAACCATTAGAGTTATGGGAACGGGCATTATCAAAATTGCACCGGACACCACAAGGCTCACGTTTGAGGTGGATTCCCTGCACGATACGTACGAAAAAGCGTATAACGAGGCTTCCATGGGGAACGAGGAAATGAAATCGTTCCTTGAAAGCTTTGAAATTGGCAAGGACGCTCTCAAGACGACAAACTTCTCCATAACGAAAGAAACGGAATGGAACCGCAAGGAAGACAAGTATGTGTTTCTAGGATTCAAACTGAGGCAGACGCTTTATCTTGACTTGCCTATTGACAGTGTCCTTATATCGCGCGTCATTGCGACCCTGGGGGATGCCTGGCCAGAACTTGAAGTGAAGATCTCTTTTATCAAGAAGGATGCTCACGATGCGAAGCTCCAGATCCTGGAATCCGCCGTCAAGGATGCCCGCGAAAAGGCGGAGGTCATCGCAACGACATTAGGGCATAAGCTGGGAGGCATTATCAGTGCGGATTACTCTAAACGTAGCATAGATCGTTGCGAAGATTGCGTAGAGAATAAAGGAATCGATTTCACTCCTGACGATATCGAGGCCGGCGACACAATTGAAACCGTGTGGTATTTGGATTAATAAGCACTCTTGCTACTCGCTCCTAAATTGCATAATTAGCATTAATCGGTCCTCTAGGGTCGGTTTTTGCAATATTTGCCATTCCAATAATCTATATTGCTGTTGACATAGCCCCATTCCTCACGGTTTGGGGCGCATAGAAATTTGAGTTATTGCTCTTATTCTAGCTACTGAAATCCGCTAAATTTCAATAGAACGCTATGTAATAGGGCAAGCTACTCACGCACCATGTGCGTGGGTCGTTTGTGCTTATAGCGTTCGGGTTTTTAGCGGAACCTCAGTAGCGTGGGTGCATTCGATTCCACGCTTTTTTATTTGGTTTTGGATGTACGGGAATCGGGGCAAGCAACCCCGAGGTCCTGTGAAGGTTCAAAAGACAAAGCCGGA
>CACXKY010000132.1 GCA_902768325.1 Fibrobacter succinogenes | reverse complement strand
GCAGATTGCGGCGGTCAGAGTGGTTTTACCGTGGTCAACGTGGCCGATGGTGCCGATGTTGCAGTGCGGCTTGCTTCTGTCAAAATGTTCTTTTGCCATTTTATTCCTCTTCTTCAGCAGAAGGTTTATCGCTTCAAGTCAAGAAACCATATAGGTTCCCGTGATACCGTGGAGCATAGGAAGCGGTACTCCACGAAATTGAGCCACAAATTTAGTAAATCTCCCCTGGTTTTCAAGCGTTTTTCTTTATTTTTTTCCCAAAAAGGCAAATCTGGCCCCTCGTCCCGCGTCAAAAAGTGCATTTTGTCACTTCCAGGCCCCATTTATGGACAAGAGAACCAAAACGGCAATTTTTATGCAAATTCGCCCTTTTTCAAATCTATGCCATACGTAGTTCCAATCTATCAACAATCATTCAACATTGACTTCACCCGCCACAGGCCCCTTTCTATCCCGTCCAATTTTATTGTAAAACTTTATTTACATAATTAAATTTTACAATAGTTTACATTTCGCGTTTCCACAATTCCGTGTCGGTTAACGTTATAGCGTCAACTGTATTTTTTCCCGACAACCCCCTCCCCGTTCCCCACCCCACTATCCCATTTTTGGCACAAAAAACTTATCAACATTCTATTCACAATTCAGATAAAATGTGTCGGGGAACACTCTCGGAACGATTTCTCGACCCGCCGTCCTCTTTTTCACTTGAAAAGAGGTATCTTATTAATATCTTTGGTGCGGTGTTTTGGGGGCTTTTTCGAGGTGTGTATGAAATTTCCTTTTTTAAAGTCCTTCTGCCTGTTATTCGCAGCCATATGCGTCTGGAACTGTTCCGACGCGTCTTCGCCTGAAACCGAAGAAAAGCCCACCTTCAAAGTCTGCCCCGAAGCCGGTGTAGAAGGCGCCTTCCACCTCACAGGCGGCATGGACATCATTATCTATCCCGACATGGTCGTCACCAAGGGCGACGGCACCCTGGTCGGTACGTTCCTCATCACCGAAGGAACTACGGGTTCCATCATCGGCATCTCCGGAAAGACCCTCATCCAGGACATCGACCTGGCAACGCTCCCCCGCGAACCGGTCAACACTCCCGCCATTGTCATCACGGCACCTTCCTGGTACGTAAAGAACGCGAACGGCGAATTCATTATCCGTAACGACGAACTCGGGATCGTCACCGACGTGCACGGGAACAACATCGGCCTCACCGATCTTTCTACCGCTCCGGTCGTCACCCTCTATAACGGAACCGATGGCGGCATCATGACCATCGTGAACCTAGACACTCTCGACTTCTACAACGTCGGCGACCGCTGCACCATCACGCCCGAGCCTGTTGAATCTTCCAGCAGCAAGGAACATATCGAATCTTCTGCCGACGGCAACAGCAGTTCCTCCGCCAAGAGCAGCGGCTCCAACACGAACAGCAGTTCTTCCGCCAAGAGCAGCAGCTCCTCTGCCAAGAGCAGCAGTTCCGCTACAGGCGGATGCCCCACCATCAAGACGAAGGGCGGTGCTAGCGGCAGCGGCTGGGCCACGCGTTACTGGGATTGCTGCAAGCCGCACTGTTCCTGGCCGGAACACGCAAACGGCAATTACGCCAGGCAGTGCACCAACAAGGGCAAGACCCAAGACACCAACTACGGCGGCAACAAGAGCATTTGCGACGGCCAGGGTTCTGCCATGACTTGCACGAGCCAGATTCCCTTCACGGTTGACGGATGTTCCAGCATGGGATTTGCCTTCGCGGCCGTGCCTGCCAGCAACGGCGGCGCTTGCGGCAAGTGCTTCCAGCTGACCTTCACGGGCAAGGGCCACTACAGCTCTACGAACGCGAATACGAAGGCCATCGAGGGCAAGAAGCTCATCATCATGGTCACGAACGTGGGTACCGACGTGGAAAATGGCCAGTTCGACATTATGATCCCGGGCGGTGGCGTCGGCATCTTCAACGGTTGTTCCAGCATGGGCTGGGGCGGCCAGGGTGAACAATACGGCGGCCTCCTTTCTGACTGCGAAAAAGAAAACAACTACAACGCAGGCAAGTACCAGGAATGCCTCAAGAACAAGTGCAACAGCGTGTTCAGCAACGACAGCGAAGCCAAGAAGGGCTGCATGTTCCTTGTCGACTACATGCATGCCGCGGGTAACCCGGAACACAATTACGTTGAAGTCGAATGCCCCGACGTTCTTAAGAACAAGTATTAATCTCCAACAGCATAGAACGTACAACGGCCCGATCATTCGGGCCGTTTTTTTGGAGTTTTCTAGATGCGGGCGACCTCGTAGATATACAGCGCGCCGAAAAGAACGCCGAACACCGTATTCCCGAACGCTACCGTGGTCGTGACGAACACGAGCGAAACCATGGCGAACAGCAGGGTTTTGACAACCGCATTGGAAATTTTCTTAAAATAAAGCATCGTGTACCTCTTTTTTTCATAAAGATACATTTAAAGTCTGTCAAAAAATGACACTTTTTATATAAACGACGTCATACATTGTATTTACAATAACAAACACATTTCAAAAACTGTATTACAGCTTTCCCAACATATGAAACACCGTGTTCTATTAGCGAAAGCAAACATATAAAAATAAGTTTTTTGTAACCAAATTTCTGTTTATTTTACTTCTAAAGTAAACTAATTCCGTGGCAAACAACTTATCTTTTTGATATCAATTTTCTATTATTAACAAAGGAAATTATCAAAGAAAAAAGTTTCTTATTCGGCATACACCTCAAACAAGAAAGGTTTCCAAACTCCAGTTTGGAAACCTTTTCCGTTTTTTATAAGAGCTTCTATTCCTTAATGCAACGGATATAGAGGTAGTATCTCGGGTCTATAATCCTTGAACCGTCACCCGCTTGTATTACAAAGACATACGGCTCAGGCGCTTCAACCAAGTACGTTGTCGGATAAGTCGATGTCCAGAAAATAGCGTCTTCGCCTATATCGTGGAACCAAAGAGAATCATCCCTCACATAGCTGCTGCCGCCAGGCAGAATGTTGAATCCGTAAATATCCGAGCCGTTTCCAATAGACTCGCCCCAGCCGGAAGCAGACTTGATCGTGGTAAACGACGAACCGGTACGGACCTTCAACGTATCCACTTCGCTCCTCTTCGGCAGGCGCCACCCTTCCGGGCAATAACTTTGGAGAGTTCCATCTGCAGTAGAGTCGGCGGGATTAGCCCCCTTGTACATCCGGCCAAATTCCGCACAGTACTCCTCATTATTCTCGTAACAGACCGATTCGCCGTCCACCGCATAACGCAAGTTTTCGGCCATCCATACCTGTTCCCCGATCTTGACCGTCTTATAGACTATACCGTCACGGGGATCCGTAAGCGTCCCCACCTCGACCGATTCCGGGTCGACCTCGCCCGGCGCCAACTTTGACGGCTCTCCCTTGACGCAGCGGACAGGCATCGAGAAATACTTGGACCTCCAGCTTTCTCCTACATAATCATAATCTCTAAAAAAGTAGTAACCCCAAGCCTCGTTATTGCTGTATTCCGAAGTCGTCCAATAATTGACGCTGACACCGATATTGGCATACCCCTTCGCAGTATCCGATTCACGCTGGTATTCAAGATGCTGCCCAGGAATCAACAATGAAAAGCCCAGCGAATCCGTTCCGCCTTCTTCAACCGCCTTCAGGTTCCGCGCCGCAACATTGAGACCGCCGGCAGCCTCAATCAGCGCGGTCCATTCATCGTAATTAGGAAGGCGCCAGCCCTCCGGGCACACGCCCCGCACGTTTCGCCCGGCGAGGCAATAGGTACTAAAACCGCAGTCATTGCGGCTACCGCTGAAAAGGCCGGCAGAATCCATCGCGGCAGACCATGTATAAAGGCGCCCGTACTTATCGCAATAGGCGGGATCGTCGTTATAGCAAAAACTAGACGAATCCCACAAGGCCGTCGGCTGCTTGTAGGCGTAATTCAGGTTCTCCGCCATCCACGTAAGCCCGCCGATTTCAATGGTCCGATACACCTTGCCATCGCGGGAATCCACCAGGGTGTTCGAAACAACCGTTTGTTCGGTACTATAGCGGTCTTTCAACTTCTTTACCGTCGTCGCCAAGTATTCTTCGGCGCTCATCGAGACCTCGAAAGACTTCCTGCAGACCAGATGCAGTTCGGTACACTTTTCCAGCATGTACTGGTCCGTAAATACGCCAGACGATCCCGAACATTCCTGCACGAATTCCAGCGAATCCGCCCGGCAGTGCTCCACGACGCCATCACCCACATAGCTGTTGTCCATCCTGTCCACGGCAACCGCAAATATGGAATCGCGTTCCAGCATCTGGGTATAGTTATACATTTTCGAGTCCGTCTCCATCTTGAGCTGCAGGCCGTTTTCTCTTTCATACACGCTCAACACGACAACCGCCTTCGAGCTGTCGTCTTCCTTGACGTACACGACTTCGCCTTCCGTCATGAATTCCACTTCGTACCAGCTCTTGCCCTCAGCCTCGCCCGTTCCGCGGCGTTCTACGGAATCAGAAGCGACTTCGGAATCCCAGGTTTCCAACAGCTTCGCCAAAGTAGAATCGAGACCGTTCCAAGCGTTGTTTTCCTCGGTATAGCCCGAAGCGAGATTTTTCTCTTCGTTTTTGGAACAATCAATAACGGCGAAAGATGCAAGGCAGAAAAGAACCCACAAAAAGACGAGGGGGAACCTACTTTTCACTGTCTATTTCCTTTGTCACAGGGAATATTTGCAAGTTAATCCTATAAACGCGATTCGCCTCTTCGGCATCGCCCACAATCGCCGCAATCTTCTTGCGGCAAATATCAAGTTCATTCACGACGCGGTCGTATGTCTGCTTATTTGCGGCCACCGTAAGCCCCGAAATATTGCGCTCCGATTTCGGGAGGCCATCGATAATTTTAGCGGCAAGCATCGTCATCTGCTGGTGCATGGAACGAATGGCCTTGGGGATGGCATCGGAAGAGCCCGATATCGCCATATCCGTCTGTTCGTACGTGTTCGTCGTGCTCTTTTTCAAGAATCCCGCATCGACGAGAAAATCCAGCGCTTCCTGAACGTCGATACGCGTGACACCACCATAGAGCATGTTTGAAATCTGCAGCGCCGTCGCTCCCGGCATAAGCGTCACGAGTTCGCGCAGCACCGGGTTCCACCACGATTCGAAATACTTGCAGGCGTCGCTACCGACGATACGCACCTTGCTGTTCTTCGCAATGTTCTGCAGTTTTTTAAGGGCGGCCTTCTTTTCCAGGATATCTTCGGAATCGCAATACTGCACCATGTTGTTGAAGTATTCCGTCTGGAGCTTGGAAAGCTTCAAGGCCTTTGCGACTTTCTGCGTGCCGACCTTGCTCAGGCGGGTTTTGCCGTCACAGACCAGCTTCAGGTATGCCGAAGACGAAAATCCCGTCAACTTGGCATAAGCCCGCCACGAAAAAGACGAGACCGCCTTCTGCTCTTCGTAATAATCGTGCAGATATATCCGGTAATCCAGGTAGTCCGTAATCGGGCGCATATCTTTCGGCAATTTAACTTAATTGAACCGAAAAACAATAAGGAACTTTCTTTTATTTTTCGTATTTGGGTCAAAACAGCCCTATTTTCGCATATTCGTCCACATTTGCGCGACTTGAATTTTTTATGCATATAACTATATTTACGCATAAATAAAGCCGGCGCGGATTTTCAACGCCGTACAAACGGTTGCAAAAACTGCGCCAAAAGGAA
>CACXKY010000131.1 GCA_902768325.1 Fibrobacter succinogenes | reverse complement strand
CCATACGGCGAGCGCGCTGTCGAGATTGGCGGTGATGGAGTTCGCCTGTTCGTCGGTGCCCGTGATTTTGGAATCGCTACAAGCTATCAGGAGCAGGGCGGCCTGCAATGTTGCCGTGAAGGCTAGAAATGTTTTCAGGAATTTCATACTCGATACTCCTATACCTGACTGGTGAGCGGAAAAAGTTGGAGGTTCAGGCGGTATACGCGGTCAATGTTTCGGCTGCTGTTCGCAAGGGCGATAATGCGCCTGCGGCAGTGGTCGACTTCTTCGGAAATGCGCCTGAGTGTGAATTTGTCGACGCCCATGGTGACGCCCGAAATGTTGCGCTCGCTGGGATCGACGGTATCGATGGCTTCCTTGGCGAGGTCCGTCATTTCGCGGTTCATGCTGCGCAGCGCGAGCGGGATGGCCTCGGTCGAACCGGTGATGGCCTTGTCCGTCTGGCGGTAAACGTTCTCGTCGGTTTCTTCGAGGAACTTCGCGCGGGTGAGCATCGCGAGGGAATCGCGGACCTGCTGTGCGGTATAGAGGTGCCTGATCCTCTTGGCGATTTCGTTCGGCAGCGCTCCCGGCATCAGGGGGGCCAGTTCGCGGACGATGGAATTGATGGCCGATTCGTAGTAGGCGAACGTATCGGCGTCGATCACGCGCGCCTTCTGCTCCTTGGCGATGCGGGTGAGTTCCTTGAAGGCGGCCTTCCTCTTTTCGTCGTTGGTGGCGTTTCCGAATTCCACCATCTTTTCGAAGTAGGTGCGTTCGAATCCCGAAAGCTTCATGGCGTCTGCCACGCGGGGGAGGCCGACTCGGCTGAGGGAACTCTTTCCTTCGCACACGAGCTTGAGGTACGACGGCGAGGCGAATCCTGCATCCTTCGAGAATTCACGCCACGTAAACCCGGACTTCTTCTGTTCTTCGTAGAAGTCCTGCATGTAGCGTCGGTAATCCTGGTATTCGGTAATCGGTTTCATGGTTCGTATCCTTTCATTTTCAATATAGATTGAAAAAGCCTGAAAGTCAATAGGTTGTGATACAAAAACCTTGAAATTTATGTGAAATTGCAGAAAAACGTGATGCGTGAAAAATATTTTTTAGCGAATGAAACAAGAACGGCGCTATATGATACAGACGGGTGTACGGGTGGGCAAACCGGAGCCTTCCCACCTTGGCAAAAGCCTTACTTTTTCTTCTTCTTTTTCTTGGGCGGCGTGTAGTTGGAACCGATGGTCCCGCCGTTGTTCTGCTTTTTCGCGAAGGCGCCGACCTTCTTGAACATTTCCTTCATGCCCTCGTACTGCTTGAGCACGGCGTTCACGCGGCCGATTTCGGTGCCGGAACCCTTGGCGATGCGGGCCTTGCGGCTGCCGTCGAGGATATCGGGCTTTTTCCTTTCCTTGGGCGTCATGGAACTGAGAACCGCTTCCACGTATACGAGCTGCTTTTCGTCAATCTGGTCAAGCGGGAGCTTGTTTAAGCCCGGAATCAGGCTCAAGATGTCCTTGATGCGGCCGAGTTTCTTGATGGTGCGCAGCTGGTTCAAGAAGTCGTTCAGGTCGAACGTATTGTTGAGGATCTTCTTCTTGAGGTCCTTCGCGTCTTTTTCGTCGATGACCTGCTGCGCTTTTTCCACGAGGCTCACCACGTCGCCCATGCCGAGGATGCGGCTCGCCATGCGGTCGGGATGGAACAGGTCGATGTCGGGGAGCTTTTCGCCCACGCCGATAAAGCAAATAGGCACGCCCGTCATCTTCTTGATGCTGAGGGCCGCACCGCCGCGGGTATCGCCGTCCATCTTGGAGAGGCAGACGCCCGTAAAGTTAAGCCTCTGCCAGAAGGTCTCGGCGACGTTCACTGCTTCCTGACCGATCATCGCGTCGGCCACGAACAAAATCTCGTCGGGGTGGACGGCTTCCTTCGCCTTCTCGAGTTCCTGCATCAGCTCTTCGTCAATCTGCAGGCGGCCCGCGGTATCGTAAATCACGAGGTCGAAGCCGTTATCCTTTGCGTACTGGTAGCCGTGCTTGATGATTTCGACCGGATTGCCCTGGCCTTCGTCGTACACCGGGATGCCGATGGACTTGCCGAGCACCTGCAGCTGCTTGATAGCCGCCGGGCGGTACACGTCGGCCGCCACGAGGAGCGGCTTCCTCTTCTTCTTGCTGCGCATCCAGAGGGCGATTTTACCGGCGAAGGTTGTCTTACCGGAACCCTGCAGGCCCGCCATCATGATGCCGACCGGAGCGGGGCCGGAGAGGTTGATTTCCTTGGTTTCGCCACCCATGACGTTCACGAGTTCGTCGTGGATGATTTTCACGATTTGCTGACCGGGGGTCACCGAGGTGAGGACTTCAGACCCGAGGGCCTTTTCCTTGACGGCCTTTACGAAGTCGCGGGTCACGTTGAAGTTCACGTCGGCTTCGAGGAACGCGCGGCGCACTTCGCGCAGCGATTCGGCCACATTTTCTTCGGTGAGCTTGCCCTGCCCGCGCAGGTTCTTGAGGGTAGATTCTAGAGAGTCGGTCAGCTGTGAGAACATAGTGCGGCATAATATAGAATAATAGACGAGAGACGAGAGACAAGAGAAACGATACTTGGTGCTTTTATAGCACCTTAGTTGAGTTATACTCATAGGGCATAAGAACATGTAAGGCAGCAAAGCTGCCAACAGTTCTATATCCTCTATGAGGAGATGAGAGAGTTGCTTGAATAAATGCTAAATTTGGGCGGCTATGAAACCCTTGAGCCAGCGTACAGAGACTTTTACCGATTCCGTTATCCGCCGGATGACCCGCATCGCGAATGCCTGCGGGGCGATCAACCTTTCGCAAGGATTCCCGGATTTCGACCCTCCGGAGGCGCTGACGAGGCGTTTGGCCGAAATTGCCCCCGCGGGGCCGCACCAGTACGCGATTACCTTTGGCGCCCAGAACTTCCGTGAAGCGTTGAGTGACAAGCAGTTACGCTTTAGCGGGCTGTGCTACGACCCTCAAAAGGAAATCGTCATTACGTGTGGCAGTACCGAGGCCATGATGGCCTCGATGATGTCGGTTTGCAATCCGGGCGATAAAGTCGTGCTTTTTTCGCCTTTTTACGAGAATTATTCCGCCGACACGATTCTCTGCGGGGCGACACCCGTCTACGTGCCGCTTTCTCCCGTGGATTTGAGCTTCGATGCCGACGTTCTGGAAAGCGCCATGAAGCAGCCGGGCGTGAAGGCGCTCGTGCTGTGCAACCCCGCGAACCCGAGCGGGAAGGTCTTTACCCGCGAAGAACTCTCGATAATCGCCTCCCTGGCGGTAAAATACGACCTTTACGTGATTACGGACGAGGTTTACGAACATATTATCTATGCGCCCCACCGCCATACGTATATTTCGACGCTCCCGGGGATGTTCGAACGCACTATCGAATGCAGCAGCCTGAGCAAGACGTACTCGATTACCGGTTGGCGCCTCGGCTACGTGCTCGCCGCGGAACCTGTCATGGAGCGCATCAAGAAGGTCCATGACTTTTTGACGGTCGGCGCCGCTGCCCCGCTGATGGAAGCCGCCGTGACGGCGCTCCGCTTTGACGATTCGTACTATGCCGGCCTGCAGGCGCACTACACACACATGCGGAATTTGTTCACGGAAGGCTTGCGGAATCTGGAGCTGCGTTTCTCGGAACCGCAAGGCGCTTACTTTGTCCTAATCGACATTTCTGAATTCGGCTACGGCTCGCGCAGTTCTCTTGCCGGGTCGAGCACGGTTCTCGATGGCGACAAGTTGCCCGATGAACAGTTCTGCATCGACATGGCGCAGAAGGTGGGCGTTGCCGCGGTGCCCGGCTCCAGCTTTTTCAGGGAACCGGTGGACCATCTGGTGCGCCTCCACTTCGCCAAGAAAGACGAAACCTTGTACGAGGCGCTGAACCGCCTTGAGGGCTTGAAGGCTCTAAAAAAGTGATTTGTCTGTAAAAGTGTGCGCTAGAACATACTTTTGTCTTTGGAGGGGGCAAATTTAGCCGGAACCCGCTTCGGCGCGGGGGAAATGTTATATATTTGAGGTCATGAAATCATTCTTTTTTATTACAAGTTTGCTTTGTTTTTGTGCTGCGGGGTTCGTCTTTGCCGATCCGACGGTTTCGATATTTGTGAAGGACGCTTCCGAATTCCAGGCAATACAGAAAGACTTGCTTCAGTTGAAAGCAGGTATTGGCAGTGACAATCCTGAACTTGATTCCTTGATTAGCCAGGCGAACCGTATCGCCAAGATGAACGACCGGTGCGGAATGGTTTCTATTAACGATGTGCTCGACGAAGAGTGCGGACGGTTCTATGCGGTGGAACTCCCGGAATTCGAAGCCCGCTATATGGAAGTGACCGGCGAACTCCGTTTGGGAGTGATGGTCATGGCGAACGATTTGGAACAGCGTACCCAGCAGATTGACGCCTGTACCGATGCTTTTTCGCGTATCATCGCAAGCAAGGAAAACCTCCTGAAGATCGAAGGCGGCGTTGACTTGGAACCGCTTTCGCATTCGGGCGCTTTTGACGCTTCGTACAACTTTAAGCTCATTTACGATCAGCGCCGCATGGAACAGCAGAAGCACTTTATGGAATTGTGGCTTTCCAAGTGCGGCGATATCGTGTTGCGCAAGTCGGGTGATGAATTTGCACCGCTGTTTGTGCAGGCCCTTAACCACATGAATGATTCCCTTCTGCATACGAAGACGAATTTGAAGGTGGTGCTCGATTCTGCGGACCTTTCGTTCTACCTGGACTTGAACCGTTCCATTGCCGGTGCCTACTACTTGAGCGGTTCCGAACTCTTTAACGTGACAAAGATTCCGACGGGCCGCGAAAATGCGCACCTGCTCGTGGATATGAGGAACAAGTCCGTTATCCTCCCGCGGGGTACGAACGGCGAGATGGCTACGTACAAGGGCCGTGTGGAGTTCGAAAAGGCGAGCGACGACCTCGTGGGTCGCTGGATTTGGAACCGCGATTCTACGGCCATCAAGGCGATGCCCAAGATGGAATCGAAGATGGTCGCCTCTCAGGTCGAATCTGCCGAAATGTTCTTGCAGGAACCGATGCCGGAATCTGCGCCGGGTGACAAGGTGGATAACGGTTTGCCCGAAGCGAAGTCGTCCGATGGCCCGCACTGGGTACTTATCGGTATTTCGGCGGCAACGCTTGTTGCCGGCACGACTGTTGCGTTGCTGTACAATAAAAAGGCGAAGGACGAAAGCAAGAAAATGCCTTCTTCGCAGGAAGAATATGATAATCGTCATGGTGATATCGGGAATTACCAGAAAGTCCGTACTGTAGGCGTGGGTGTTGCTATTCTAGGTGGCATCGGCCTTGGCCTGAGCATCGCTTTCTAGGAGGGAATGGTATGAATTCGAAATGGAGAATGTGTCATCCTCGAAGGATCTAGACCCGCGGATGTTTGTAGAACCAGCCATGAACGAAGCGTGGTGGCGGTAATCACGTGCCTTTTTGCCCTTCTGCTTTCCGCCTGTACGGATTACCAGGCGGAGTTTGAAGAATCTTTTGGGGCTCTGGAATACATCGGCGAAGAGTATGTCTCTAGCGATGCGGGCCACCATGGCGGTGTTTCGAGTTCCGATGAGTCGCTTCCTGCCAGTTCGGACGAGAATACGTCTAAGTCCTCCGGTTCCGTGGAGCCTTCGTCCGCGACATCTTCAGCTACACCTACATCGGGTGGAAACGAGCAACTGTCTTCTGGAGCCGCTTCGTCCCAGAGTTTGGGAGAGCCGTCCAGCAACTCAACAGGATCGAGCGGTTCTACGGAATCGAGCAACTCTACGGAGTCGAGCAGCTCGGTAAAAAAACTTTCATCTTGTAATGTTGTACCGTATGGCAATTGCTTTGAAGACGAGAGAGACGGGCAGACTTACAAGACGACTGCTGAAATCAGTGGCCTGGTATGGATGGCGGAAAACCTGAATTACGAGGCGCAATCCAGTTTATGTTATGATAAATCTGCTGAAAATTGTGCAAAATATGGTCGTCTTTATGAGATAAAGAGTTATTCTAATTATAATTCTACAAATCTTTGTCCCGATGGCTGGCATGTGCCGGACTCAGTGGAATGGGCTTCTCTATTTGCGCGAGTGGGAGGACCAGAAATGGCGGGTAGCGTGCTTAAGACGACAACTGGCTGGGATGAAGGTGCTGCTACCAGTACTGATAACATTAACTTCTCGGCGCTCCCTGGAGGGCTAGCTTCTAGTCAGAATAATTTTGAAGGGATGCCTAAAAATGCGTACTTTATGACGACTTCAAAGGTTCCTGAGCGTGATTATAAGTACGTTGTCAATCTTTTCTATAAAGAAAATGACGTTACTTTTAGAGACGACTACTCTGAGAGCCGCTTTGTTTCTGTTCGCTGCGTGAAAGGAACGCTTTCGTCTAGCAGTTCTGTGGCGTCGAGCAGTTCGGTGAAATCGAGCAGCAGTTCGGCACCCCCTTCTTCGTCCAGTTTCGGCTCAAGCGGTAGTTTCCGATTTAATCATGATGGTGAAGTGTACGAGGTTAATTATGTGACGTATAATGGTGTTGTTTGGATGAATGAAAATTTGGCTCTTAAAGGTGTTGGATCCACTTTTAATAATTCTGGTGACGCGAATAGTTATCGCGAGTATTTCACTTGGTCCGAAGCAAAATCGGCTTGCCCGGAAGGGTGGCGGTTGCCCAAATCAAACGAATTTAATGAATCTAAGGGACTAGAAGATTTTTCCACTTTTAGAGACTCCGCTTCTACTTTGAAGAGCCAGCTCCTTTATAATTATTGGGATGAAAAAGGTTCTGGCGGAATGTATTGGACTGAGACTTCTAAAGGGGATACTGTGGATGTCATTATGTTCAAACACAAGGAGAGTGGATACAGGGTAACTGAGGGCAAAATTGTTCGTGTAGTAGTAGATGAAAATATTGCTAATCTTCGTTTTTCTGTTCGTTGTGTGAAATATGGCCGCTCGGTGGCCGAAACGAAAAAAAGACCCTCTACAACGCCCGTTACATTCTCGCTTGAAAAAGTCTTGGGCGTGGATCATATAGTTGTACAGATTGGTGAGCAGAAATGGTTGGGTGAAAATCTTAAGGACGGCCTTAATAATACTGCAAGAATTTGTCGAGATGGATCGCTAGCCCCATGTGATAGGTCGAAATCTGGATATTACTATACTTATCAAGAAGCTAAGCAAATCTCCAATGGATCTACTAATTGGAAACTTCCGAATTCTGACGATATAAATAAATTGTGGGCTGCCGTTGGTAATAATCATAGAAACCTTATGTCTTTTAAACATGGCACAAATGAATTTGGATTGGATATTGTTCGGTCTGGTTACTTTGACGCAAATGGCAATTTCTACAATAACTTTGATGCGTGGATTTGGCGATTTGATCTTGAAGTGGAGGCCTCGGGGAGGGAACCTTATCTTTCTTTCCCTGGAGATGCTGATGACATAGGACTGTATGATCTGGCCAAAGGCAGTCGCCTCCCTGTTCGCTTAATATGGACGGATTCAAATAACCACTAACTGTAGTTTTATTTCTATATTTGCCTAGCTATGGTCGAATCCTTGCTAGGCTTTTTTTATCGCCCTAAAAAGTTCAAGAAGAACGGGGACGTGAAGGATGTGCTCGTGGTGGCGCTTCCGATGCTTCTGTCGATGTCTTTCGACACGTTGATGACGTTCATCGACCGCCTTTTCCTTTCAAAGCTCGGGCCCGCCGAGATGAATGCCGCCCTCGGGGCGGGAGCGGTGCAGCTTGCGCTTACGATGTTCTTTACGGGCGCCATCAGCTATACTACAGCCATGGTCGCGCAGCGGCTCGGTGCAAAACGCCACGGCGAATGCGCGGGCGTCTTTATGCAGGCGCTCTATGTCTCGCTGGTTTGTGTGCCGCTCTTGTACTTGACGATTCCGGTGGGGCATTGGCTTTTTGCTATCGAGAACCTGCCCGCCGACCAGCTGGAATACCAGAAGACTTACTTCAACATCCTGATGTTCGGTGGCGTCATAACGCTTGTGCGCAACGTGGCGCCGTGTTTCTTCAGCGGTATCGGCGAAACGAAAATCGTGATGCACGCCGCGTTCGTGGGCATGGTTGTCAATGTCGCCTGCAATTTCGTGCTGATTTTCGGCCTCGGTCCTATCCCCGCGATGGGCGTGGCCGGTGCTGCCTACGGGACGCTTATCGGCAACGTCGTTTCGACGGTCATCCTGTTCGCCAAATTCTTCGCGAAGTCCTGCAACAGCCGTTTCAACACGCGCCATTCTTTCGCCTTCAGCTGGCCTCTGACCCGCGAACTCTTGCAGAAGGGTATCCCCTCCGGTGTCGAGATGTTCCTGAACATGTCGGCGTTCCAGTCGCTTATCCTGATGTTCCACGCGCTCGGTCCCGAAGCCGCCACGGCGTCGTCGATCATGTTCAACTGGGATATGGTGGCTTACGTCCCGCTGATGGGCCTGGAAGTTGCCTCCACGAGCCTTGTGGGGCGTTATGTGGGCGCAAAATCGGGTGCCGCCGCGAATCGCTCGACTTATTCCGGCCTCAAGCTCGGGTGGGGTTATTCGCTCCTCATGGGTGTCTTTTTCATATTCCTGCCGGGCGTGCTTACCGACATTTTCCGGCCCGACATGGCGGAAGCTTCGGCCGAGGCGATTGCGATTTTCGATGCCGCTCGCCCCATGAGCATCTTCATGTTGCGTATCGCGACCATCTACATCTTTGTCGAGGTGTTGCTCGTGGTGTATGCGGGCGCTTTGCGCGGTGCGGGCGATACAGTGTGGGTCATGTTCGCCTGCGCCATCATGAACTGGTTGGTGGCAATCGCACTGTATGTGGTGGCCTATATATTCCACCTGCCGGCGCATTACGCCTGGATTGCCGTCGTCGCGGTGTACGGGACGGCCCCAATTATTTTCTGGCTACGCTGGAAAGGCGGCAAGTGGCGCCGCCATGTGTTGGATAAGGAATAGCCTAGGTGTTCTTGACGCAGCGTACAGAAAGCGCGTCGGACCTGTAAATACCTTCGATATCGACGGAGTTTTCCGTGATGCTCAGGCGGAATGCGTTGGATTTACCGTATTCTTCCTTGCTCCAGAAGCGGGCGCGCTTGCCGAACTGGCAGAAGGCGCCATTGTCGAAGCGGTAACCGGCGGGCAGGGCGAAGAATCCGAAGGAATCCTTGCCGGGCTTCTGCCAGATGCAGGCGCTGCGGAGTTCGGTTCCGTTGGATTTGGGCTCGAGATTGCTCATGAGCTGTTCCCATTCCTTGTTGCTCGGAATGTGCCAGCCTTCCGGCGCGATTCCCTGGTAGTTCTTGTCCTTCATCCTGTTGTACATCTCGAGGTCCCTGGCCGGGGACTGCTCGGAGAATTCGGATGGAATATCCAGCGCGGTGGTCCAGGTGTAGAGGCGCCCGAATTTCTCGACGTTGGATTCGCTGTTGTTCGGTGCGTAACTGCCTTCCGCATTGTAACGGAGGTTTTCGGCCATCCAGACCTGGTCGCCGATTTTGACGGTACGGTAAGTTTGTCCGTCACGGGCATCCGTGAGCGTTCCGTACTTGAAAGTTTCAATGTTCTTGGCGAGACAATCCTCGAACGGGGTCGTGTTCTGCGCTTCGGGGGATTCCTGCTTCGTTGCCTTGCTGACCTTGAGTCCAAGGAAAAAACCGGCAACAGCGACAATGACTATTGCGAGAATGATGAAAATGATGAACGAAATATGCATCTTATCCCCCTTCTTACGTGAGTATAAAATTAATATAGCATTATTTTTGTTTTTTTCCCAAACCGTAAACGTCTAGTTTGGAATAATGCCCGGCTCAGCGGTCCAGGGCGCTTTCGATGCGCTGCATGTTCTCTTCGCAGTATTCAAGCTGGCGCGAAAGTATCTTGATGGCATTGACTTTTACATTTTTTGTACTGCCTGGGCCGGCAAGTTCGCACGTAAAGAACCGCACCACGTTCCAGAAAAATACCGCGAACAGGCGCTTCCCTTGTTCGTAACCGTCGAACAGGCACTTGGCGTAATGGCGGTAGACGGTGTAGGCGATAAGCCGAGCGCTTTCGTTGTCCGAAAAAAAGCCTTCGTCTTGTACCGGGCCCGCGGCAATGCGTTCCTTGATGCGTACGAGCGCTTCGTCCCAGGCGGGGCCGAAACTTTCTGTCTTTTCGAGGAGTTCCAGGTAGGCTTCTGCGTTTTCGAACGGCGCGAAGGGGGCGTCTACAGAGAATCCGAAGGCGTCGTGGAGTTTTTCGGGCAGAGTCAGGGAACCGTCGGCGAGGGTGGCGAAAATCTGTTCGCGCTCGTAAAGCACCTGGTCGCGGATTTCGCGGTCGTCATCGTCGATTTCGTCTTCGGGTTCGCTACTCTCTTCGGCGGTGAACGTAAGCGGGCCTTCGCCTTCGAGCAACAGCCTGGCCGCCTCTTCGCAGCAGAGCCCAATCCCGCGCTCCATGATGTCGCCGTAGACTTCTACGAACCGCGGGTGTTCGCGGCAGATGTCACAGAGGGCGCCTTCGCCCAGGTGCGTATAGATTTCGCAGAGGTTGCCCTTGTCTAAAAAAGGGCAGCGGTCATGGGGGAGCAGCTTGAAATGGCCGTCTTCGATGTTTTGGCGCAGCTTGTCGCCGAACGCACCGCTAACCTTGCGGTAAGAGTCTTGCGAGGCTTCGTCGATATCGATTTCCCACCCGACGCAACAGGTATCGCTGCACTGCCCCGCGATGCATTTGAAGCTGCTGTAGAAGTCGGGCTTTCGGAGAATCATGTTTTAATCGTCGGACAGGAATCCGAATATTTCGCTTTTAACGAGCCAGCTCACGGCAAAGAACGTGAGCGCGATGGCCTCGCTGATGAATATCTTGGAGCGGAATTCTATGGGCAGGGGTATAAGGACAAGCCCGCCAATCATGCCGACGGCGCACACCCTGAAGATGATGTTCTTGATTTTCTTGTTCTTGGTGTCGCTCTTGCCGAGCGTGAATAGGAACATGCTGTTGATGGAAAGCAGCACGAAGAACGCAACCGCAGAGACGCAGTGGATGGTGTGCGAAACGTTGACGGGAAGCTGGAAGTATCCGACCAGTTCGCCCGAAATGGCGCACTTGCACGGGAAAAGGACGATCATCGCTCCGAAGATGCCGGAAAGGGTGGTGACGAGGTTGTCGCGCCAGTCGTAGCCCTTGTAGCACATCAAGATTATCGCTGCCGTCGTGAGGACGCCGACCAGCGGGGGCGTTATGTAGTAGGTGGC
>CACXKY010000130.1 GCA_902768325.1 Fibrobacter succinogenes | reverse complement strand
ACCTCTGCAGCAACACTTTCTTCACCAACTTCGTTATGGCATTCTCGGGCGTAGCCCTGCTCCTCTACGCCACATTTATTTAAAAGTTCTCATTCCCCCCTAAGAAAGCGGCCCCTCATTGAGGGGCCGCTTTTCTGTATTTTCGCTTTTTTAGCCGTTTCCGAGCACCTGGAGCAGGCGCTTCTTGGCAGGGGAGTCGGACAACGGGTAGAACGTCTCCTTCGCGAAGCTCGAAATGAGCATTTTCTTAGCGGTCTCCTTCGGGATGCCGCGGCTTACGAGGTAGAACATCTGCTCTGCATCGAGCTCGCCTACCGTATTGCCGTGCGTGCATTCCACGTCGTCGTGGTAGATCTTGAGCACGGGCTTCACGGATACGGAGCTGTCTTCCGAAAGCAGGATGGTGTTCACGAGCTGGCCGGAGTTGGCCTTGGTGCAGTTGGCACCGACGATGACGCTGCCGTCGTAGCTGGCGCGGGAACTACCGTCGAGGAGGTTCCTGGAGAGCTGCGTGCTGGTCGTCTCGGGCGATTCGTGGTAGATATGCAGCCTGTGGTGGCTTTCGGCCGTGCCGCCGAGCATGTTCAGCGTACGGATTTCGAAATGGGCGCCCGGCCCCTGCAAAAAGCCGTCGATGCTCACGCGTGAAATGCCGTTGCCGCGTTCGATGGCGGAAAAACGCACCTGGGAGCCTGCCGCCTGCGTGATGCGAAAGTGCCTGAAGGTGAGCGGCAGGTCGTTTGCGGGGTTCGCGAAGAAGATTTCCACGTCGGCGCCTTCGCCCACGTTGATATCGAAGCGTTCGGCCGATACGGAATGCGCGACCTTGTTGTCAAGAATCTCGAAACTTGCCTTTGCGCCCTTTCCGACGTTCAGGACGGTGCGCCCGAAATCGTTATTGCACTTGAGGAGCGCCATCTCTTCGGAACCGTCGGCGATGTTCTGGACCATCGTACGTGCGTTCTGGGCTATCGGCAGGAGGGCCGCGAAGTCGGTTTCTTTCGAGAAGTCCTCTTCGCAGGCGCAAACGTCCGGGAATTCAGGCGCGGGAATCTTGGCTACGGGGAAAAACGTCCACAGTTCGTCGTTCTTGCGGGGCATCCCCAGTTGCTTTATGCGGGTTATGGCGTCCATCACTTCTCCTCGATCCAGTCGTAACCCTGTTCTTCGAGCTTCAGGGCAAGTTCCGGCCCGCCGGAGAGGATAATCTTCCCGTGGCGCAGCACGTGTACGTAGGTGGGCTTGATGTAGTCGAGAAGCCTCTGGTAGTGCGTCACGAGGATGACCGCCTTTTCGGGGCTCATGATGTGGTTGATGCCGTTTGCGACAATGCGGAGCGCGTCGATGTCGAGGCCGGAGTCCGTCTCGTCGAGGAAGCTCACCTTCGGGTCAAGAATCGCCATCTGGAGGATTTCGTTCCTCTTCTTCTCGCCGCCGGAGTAGCCGTCGTTCACGCCGCGGTCGCGGTAGCGTTCGTCCATCTCGAGCAGGGCCATCTTTTCGTCGATAAGCTTCTTGAACTCGTCATCGCCAATTTCGGGCTGCCCGAGGTAGGCGCGCTTGCTGTTGAGCGCCATCTTCAGGAATTCCACGTTGTTCACGCCCGGGATTTCGGTGGGGTACTGCGTGCTGATGAAGAGCCCCGAGTTCGCGCGGTCGCAGATTTCCATCTCGAGCAGGTTCTTGCCGTCGAGTTCCACGGAACCGTCGTCCACCTTGTAGGCAGGGTGACCCATGATGACTTTCGAAAGGGTACTCTTACCCGAGCCGTTTGGGCCCATGATGGCGTGGACTTCGCCAGGTTTTACTTCAAGGTTGATTCCCTTGAGGATTTGCGTTCCGTCTTCGATACTTGCTTTCAGGTTCTTGATTGATAACATGGTGCTATCCTTTCGTTGCGGCTAGAATCTGTATGAGGGCCTGTTTACTTTTGATAATCTGGTCGGCGAATCCGTCTATGGAGAGCGCTCCCTTCTTGTACTGGGCGTCGAGCGCCTGCATGCTTTGCGAGAACTGGTTCAACTTGAGTCGCATTTCCAGGCCTTGCTGGGTGGCGAGCGAGATGTTCTTCTTGTAACGGTCGCAGAGCCTGAGCGTGAGGACCATCAGGGTCTCGTAAAACTCGATGACTTCCCGGGGAGGTGTCCACGATTCCTCGGGGATGTTTTCCAGGAAGTTCTGCAGGGTGGGGGAAAGCTGCTCGTACAGGAGCTTTGCCGAAAAATGTCCGGTTTCAATATAGCCTGCGATAATCGTGTTGATGAACTCGTCAATCAAGGACGATTCGAGCAGTTGTATCCCGCTGGCGGCGAAATCCATGTCGAAGTATTCGCAGGCACGGTCCAGGAGTGTCGGGTTTTGGAACAGGAGGCTTGCGAAGCGGATTTCGATGGGCGAGAGGATTTCCCAGGGAACGCGCGTCTGGTCTTGGGGCGGTTCGGAAAAATCCGGCGGGACATCCCCGAATTCTTCGGGGGGTGCCTGTACCGGCATGGGCGCCTTCTTTTGCGGCTTGATGCTCTTGACCCCGCTCAGGGAGCGGTTCGTGTCGAAGCGCTCCGCGATGAGGTTCAGGTACTGGTTCTGCAGTTCCTTGTTCTCGATGCTCTTGACGAGGGATTTCGCGTAAGTGATGAATTCGGCACGGGCCTCGATGCTGCTCAGGTCCTTTTTGCGGGCGAGATAGCTGAGCCAGTCTTCGGCATTGGAAAGTTCCGCGCGGAAGGCGTCGGCACCGCGCTCGTTTACGAAGTTGTCCGGGTCGATCTTGGTGCCGTCGGGGCGCGAGAGCGCGAAGATTCTCGGGTTGATGCCCTTGGGGAGCACAATCTCCAGCGAACGCATCGTGGCCTTCTGGCCTGCAGCGTCGCCGTCGAACACGAGATAGGCGGTTTTCGCGTAGCGGGCGAGGATGTTCGCGTGGAATTCGGTGAGGGCGGTGCCCGATGCCGCCACCACGTTCTGGACGCCACCCTGGTAGAGGCTGATGAGGTCGAAGTAGCCTTCGACGATGATGACGGCGTTCTCTTTCGCAATGGCGCCACGGCTGTGGTTCAGGCCGAACAGGATTTCGCTCTTGTTGTAGAGCGCCGTGTCGGGGCTGTTCATGTACTTCGGGCGTTCGAAGCCTTCCTGCTTGGGCGCAAGGTCACGTCCGCCGAATGCGACGACGATTCCCGACTGGTTCTGTATGGCAATCATGAGGCGGTCGCGGAACTTGTCGGCGATGCCGCCGTTCTTCTTTTCGGTGGCGAGACCCGCCTTCACGCAGTCGCGGGGCGAAAAGCCGTTCTTTGCCGCGTAGGCGATGAAGCCTTCGCGTCCGTCGGGGGCGTAGCCGATATGAAATTCCTTGCGCGTCTGTTCCGAGATGTTTCGCTTGGCCAGGTATTCGAGCGCCTTAGGACTCAGCGTGAGCTGCTGCTCGAACCATTCGCAGGCGAGTTCGTTCAGCTTGCGCACCATCGCGCGTTCTTCGGTGACTTCGGCGTTTTCCTTCGAGGTGAACTTGGGGAGCGGGAATCCTACGAAGTTCGCGACCCATTCTACCGCGCCGTTAAAATCGATTTTTTCGTGTTCCTGGACGAACTTGAATACGTCCCCGCCCGCACCGCAGGCAAAGCACTTGTAGATGCCGATGGTCGGGTTTACCGTCATGGAGGGGGAGTGGTCGTCGTGGAAGGGGCATACGCCCACGTAGCGGTTCGTACCCGTACGCTTCAGCGGCAAGAACTGCTGGATCACGAGCGAGATGTCCGCTTGCGACTTGAGCTGCTGAATGACTTCATTAGGGTAGAACGGCATGCCTGCAAAAATAGCAATTTTTGCTGTCATCCCCGCCTCCGTGCGGGGATCTTCCTTTGCGAAATTACACTACGGCCTTGCTTTTCCAGCGGCCGCTGCGCCAGCGCCAGATGTTGGCAAACGAGCGGTAGAATTCGTCTGCGGCCATACCAAGCCAAAGTCCGGGAAGGCCTAGCCCCACGACAAACGCGAGGATAAGCGAGGTTGCAAGCCCGAGCGTCCACATCATGCCGCTCCCGACAATAGCGGGGAACTTGGAATCGCCCGCGGCACGTAGCGATGTGGTGACGATGAAGTTTACCGCCTTGAACGGCTGTACGGCCACGTCGCACCAGAGGCATATTTTCCCGAGCCTAAGCACTTCCGGGTTGTCGGTGTAGAGCCGTAGCAGGTGCTCGCCCAGAAGGGCAACGATTATCGAGAGCAAGAGTCCGCTCGTGATGCCCACGGCAAGCGTCTGGTAGACGCGGCGGTTCGCCTTCACAAAGTCATGCGCGCCCACGAGGTGCGCTACGAGAATCTGGTTTCCGCTGCCGAGGCCGACCCCGAGAATCACGGAAAGGGCGGCGAAGTTGCCCGCAAACACGCGGGCGGTCATCGCGGTGGTGCCCACGTACACGACCATCGCGGTGATGAACACCTGGAAAAGCTGGAAACTGATGGGTTCCGCGGCGGCGGGGAGGCCGATGCGCACCCAGTCGGGGAGGAGGATGCGGGAACGCTTCCAGTCGCGTGCCCTGCTCTGGTGCTTAACCTTGAACTTGAGCACCATCCACAAAATGCACGAAGATATCAGCCACGAGAGTGCGGTGGCGAGGGCCACGCCGTATACGCCCATCTTGGGGAGCCCGAAGAGCCCTTCTAGAAAAACGATGTTCAGGGCGGCATTGCTTGCGATGGTGAGTGTGTTGCCCACGAGGTTCCATATGGTAAGGCCGTGCGTGGCGATGAGGGCGGTAAGGATGGTCTGCAGCGCGCGGAAGGCAAAACCGAACGAGACGACGCTCAGGAACATCATCGCGTATTTCGCGGGTTCCTCGGTAAGGCCCATCCAGCGGGGAATTTGCCACGAAAGCGGGAATATGACGAGCGTGAGCGCCACCCCGAGCAAGATGCTCCCGAAGAGGACCATCGTCTGCGTGCTGTTCGCGTGGCTGTTCTGCTTTGCGCCGATGTACTGCGAGACGATGCTTGCGCCGGACTGTGCGAAGGCGTGGAGTGCGGTAAAGAGCGCCCCGAGAATCGGGAGCATGGCGCCGACGCCGGCGGCCGCGGTTTCGGAAGTGCGCGAAAGGAACCAGCTGTCCATCATGGGCTGGATCATGCCCACGGCGAACGTGAGGATAAGCGGCCAGGAGAGGCTTATCAGGGAGCGGTCTTTGACGTCTTTTCCGCGCATGCCCTAATTTTAGAAATGGGAAGGGGCCCCCGAAAGAGCCCCGAACATAAATAATGGTTCCGCCTGTATACAGGTTGCCAGAACGTCATCCTGACCCTGTAAGGGGAAGGATCCAGACCCGATTCTTGTGGACTAGAGGGTGTTATTTAAGTTTATCCGCAAGCGCTATCCTTGCTTCGCGGCGGATGAGGGCCTGGTCAAAACGGCGCTTTTCTTCGGCGGTTTCGGGCTCTACCGGGGCGACCGCAGTGGGACGGCCGTCTTCGCCGATGGCGACGAACGTGAAGTAGCCGTGCGCGATGGGCAGTTCCTGCTTGTTGACCGGGTCGGTCTCGGTAATCTTGAGGCCGATTTCCATCGAGGTGTTGAACGCGCGGTTCAGGCTCGCGTGGATGTTGAGGATAGTCCCGAGCGTTGCCGGGCGGAAGAACCGTACCCCGTCGATAGAGATGGTGTTCACCTTGCGGCCCGCATGGTTGAACGCGACCACGCAGGCGGCCACGTCCATAAGCCCCATCAGGTACCCGCCGAAGGCGTTGTGGAGCGCGTTCGTGTTGTCCGGATGCACGATGGCGTGCGTTTCGGTTTGCGAGTCCTTGACCTTGCGCGGGGTCATGTCGTTCGCGATTTCGGGAATCAGGTCGGTGTTCTTCATAGGGCGGCCCTCAGTTTGTCTATGATAAAATCTACATCGGTAAAGGCGCAGACGGGGAG
>CACXKY010000129.1 GCA_902768325.1 Fibrobacter succinogenes | reverse complement strand
CGAACGGGTCATCGGTGAAGTTGCCGGTCACGATAAAACGATCTGACATATTTGCGCCTTCTTAAAGGGGTTGTTTTCTGGTAGCACCAAATATAGATAGAAACAGGCTATGTTTCAAGTTTTTAGGGTACCATTTAGTCGGCGGCAGGCTCGATTTCAACGACATTTACGGGTGTCACAGCCTCGTCTTGCAAGCAGCGAATGGCTCCGCGCTTATCAGACGTGTCTATATCATAACTATGTTCCCTGACGATCAAGCTGTAGCCATCTTTCTCCCAGAGCAGGGCCATCGTATAAAGATTCACCGAGGGCATCAGCGAAAAACCAAATTCATCTTTGACGCGCGACTCGTTAGCCGGGTACACATGGAAACTCCATGCCCCTACCGCCATCAGAGGTTCATATTTGTATTCGTGAGCCACCGTATCCAGGCAAGATGTGACTTTCAGGAGTTCCTGCATTTCTGTCGAAGACGGGACATGCCACCCTGTCGGGCAGATATCCGCACGCTGTGCCGCTTCCTTATAATAAAGGCGCCCGAACTTGTCGCAGAATTCCTCACTGTTATCAAAACACTTACTCAGCGTGTCGCCCGTGTTGAAATTCAGGTTCTGTGCCATCCAGGTTTGCTTGCCGATAACGACCGTTTTATAAGTCTGGCCATCGCGTTCATCCACAAATTCGCCATAAGGAATGTTCGGATTCAAAAAATCCGACAGCTTTTTCTTTTCTACAACAGGCGTCATATGGCTAACGGTCCCCACAGCCCCCTTCTCGTTTTGGACACACCTGACTCCGACACCAAGGGCAATCGTATAATCAAATCCACTTCCATATACACTCAATCCACCAGGATGATACGAATAAACATTCGTAAAGCCATTTGCGTCACCTTCAAAACCGTATATTCCGTATTCATCGTACATGGCATAATTAAACACATTTAGCATTCCATCGCCTTCCATGGACGGAGTCGGTATTAGCCCCAACCCAAACGCATCCCGGTAATTCTCTGTTGACGAAGGCCAAGCGCCTTCCTTCGCAATCAAAAAACCAGCCACGCTATTGCCGATGGATTGATAAAGGTCGTCCCAGTCCGACCCCGTAGACACATGCCAGCCATCGGGGCATACGCCCTGCACCGGCATGACGGCATCACATTCAGCATGGGTCTTACAAGGTCCGGAAAGCGTATCGAAAATAATGGCACGGGAATAAAGACGCCCATAGCCCTTGCAGTTATCCGCCTTTACGCAGAAGCTTTTTTCCGATGCAAAGTTGAGGTTTTCCGCCATCCAGACATGATTGCCAATCTTCACGGTTTTGTACACTTGGCCATCGCGGGCATCTTCAAGAGTCCCGTACTCGCAATTGTCTACGCCACCCACATTGCACGGTTTCAGCGTTTCGCGCACAATCCCTTTATTCAACCAGTAATCATACTCTGCGTTGCCACCCTGATAGGCACCCGGTTCAGCAGGGTTAGAAGATTCACCCGAATCGCTGCTACAGGCCACAAAGGCAAGAACAAATGCTAAAAAAAGAACCTTATACATCATCTCCACCTCCTAGTAATCATACACAGGATCGTCGCCAAGCATTTTTCTGAAACAGGGCCGGAAATCATCTTTTTCAGGGCCATATTCGTAATAAAAAGCATCTACCCGAACAACCTTTCTAGAATCGTAGTCACGGTAGCCATATTCATCATATTCATACTCATATTCAAAATCCATTTCTAGGGATTCAGCAAGTTCCGACTTGCATGTTTTTTGAGAAATCCTTTCGAACCCGTTGTAGTAGCTGCACTTTTGGCCTGCATATTCCAGATCAAAACTAAGAACACTCTTGACGAAGTAATTGAGGTCGGATGAGATATTCGAGAAAACGACATTTTCCCCATTCACCTTGAACGCGACCTTATTTGCGCTTTCGGAAACAAGCTTGATATCGACAGCCGGATTATCGTAGGGGTACAGATACCCGACATAGCCCGCATACACCGGGCTTATACCACCAAAATCACTGCTGTTATTATAGAGCGCCAACAACATCCTTTCTACAAGGACGGACTTGGCAAAAGAGTAATCGGCATTAGGAACACTCTCAATCAAAAAGGCATCTTCGCCAATAGACATAAAGACCATCACGTTATCCATGTACGGATTGACAGTGACGCTAGGACTTTCGTGATAAGCAGTAACGTACTTCCACGTTCCCTTGGCTCCCTGATGGGAACGGGAAACATATTCCGTAACGGAATACATGGAATCCCTCTCGGGCATCGAATACTGCTGCCTAATGAATTCGTCGTCCGTATCGACCGTTTCTTTCACAAGACGCGTATACATGGTATCGCCATGAATACTGTACTTGTACTTATAGTTCATCTTTATCGTTTCCGTTCGCCATGAAAGGTGTTCAACATCCGACCCCGAGCAAATTCCTTCAGGGACGGTAATCGAAAACGTATAAGAACTGTCGCTCTCATTCAACGAGAAATCGGAGCAATCAATTTTTTCAAAACCCCTAAAATTCCTGACAATGCACTTGCCCGGCACAAGAACGCCTGCATCACTGACGGTTTCGGCATCACCGGCGCTGCTGGAATCGTCCCCGCAGGCCACAAAGGCGAACGGAATAAGACAAAATAAAACTTTAAAGATAACGTTTTTCATATGCGCAAATTTAAAAAAAACCGACAAATTGAATTGCCGGTTTTAAATTATGTTCTGCGCGCTATGCGAAGTTTATAAATCAATAACTTTATCGTTCTGCAAGAGCTGCTCAAAAGTCTGGCGCTCGCGGATAACTTTCAGTTCTCCGTTGGTGTACATCGTCTCGGCGGCGTAGCGGCGGCTGTTGTAGTTGCTGCTCATGGCGGCACCGTAAGCGCCGGCATCATGGAGGATCAGCAAGTCACCGACCTTGGCCTTCGGGAGCTTGCGGGTCACCACAAAGCCGCCTTCTTCCTGAGTGAACACGTCACCGGATTCGCAGAGCGGGCCTGCCACAACGGCATCAACCGTTTCGTTCAATTCGCGACCGTCGCGGGCGATGATAGAAATGCCGTGATAGCTGCCGTAGAAACTCGGGCGCACGAGGTCGGTAAAGCCAGCGTCCACCAAGTAGAACAGGTTGTCGCCCTGCTTCTTGACAGCGCGGATTTCGGCCATCAGGTAACCGCTCTCGGCCACCAGGTAACGGCCCGGTTCCACTTCCAGGTGAACATCATGGCCAATGCTCTGCTGGATGTTCTTGCGGGCCTTGTCCCACAGGTCGTAGTAGGCCTGCATGTCGATGCGGTTGCCCTTTTCTTCTTCGTGGTAAGGAATCGGGAGACCACCACCCGCGCTAATCGTGCGGAGATGGCTACCCAGGCGGCGGCTGGCGTCCACCATGGCGTCGCAAACCTGCGAGAGGTGTTCGAAGTCGGAGCCGGAACCGATGTGCATGTGGAGTCCTGTGATCCACATGCCGTTTGCCTGCGCGAGCTTGACGCAGTCCTTGATCTGCTCGTGCCACACACCGTGCTTAGAAAGCGGGCCGCCGGTATTCACCTTGCTCGAATGCCCGTGGCCAAAGCCCGGGTTCACGCGGAGCGTGAGTTCCGACTTCACGCCGAAATCGGCGAGCTGCTGGATCATGTCGGGCGAACCGACGTTCACCGCGATGTCGTACTTCTTCACGAACTCGAGAGCGTCGCGGTCAAAAATATCTGCGGTGTAGACGATTTCGGGGACCTTGCCCTTCTGGACTCCGCCCTTGAAACCCGCCTTGAGGGCGCGTACGATTTCGCCGGCAGAAACGGCATCGACCACGCCGCCAAGCTTACGGATGAGCGAGACGATGGAGAGGTTCGGGCATGCCTTCTGGGCAAAACGCACGGTGTCGAAAACCTGGACCTCCTTGACGCGCTTCTCGATGGTGGCGCGGTCATAGAGCCAGAGGGGGGTGCCGTACTGTTCGGCAGCCTTCACAAAAACTTCTTGAGGGATAGAATAGTTTGCCATGGGGACAAATTTAGTAAATGGTCACTAGTCATTAGTCACTAGTTATTAGAGATTTCAAGGCAGAAACGTCATCCTGAGCCTACAGGGCGAAGGATCCAGACCTGAATAATTTGCGGTCTTGCGGCACCTTTTACACAAAATGAAAAACGCCGAGCGATTGGCCCGGCGCAGCTTCTACATGGATTCTATCGCGCTTCGCGCTCCAGAATGACAAAGAAGGTTAATTAGACGTGCTTGATTTTGTTGTCGCCAGCGTCCCAGTTCTTGCCGTCGCATACGAACTTGTATTCGTAGTCGCCCGGAGCGAGGGAAATCTTGGCGGTCCAGAGACCCGTCTTCTTGTCCTTCTTGAGCATGTCCTTGTCGACAGCCCAGTTGTTGAACGTACCGGCAACAGAGACGGTCGTTGCGAGCGGGCAGTCGGCGACGAATTCGGCAGCGACCTTCTTCGCGGCAGCAGCCTTCGGGGCAGCCTTCTTGGCGGCGGGCTTTTCAGCCTTGGCAGCGGTCTTTGCACAAGCCTTGGCGCAAGCCTTCTTTTCGGCAGCCGGCTTGGCGGCGGCCTTCTTGGCGGGGGCCTTAGTAGCCTTGTTTGCAGTTGTTTTAGCCATTTTTTTTATCTCCTACTTGTATGACAAGGCTAAAATTAGTAAAAAAGGGGGGTCGTGGCTAGCTTTTATATGGTTTTTTGTTTAGTTTAAATTAAACCATTCGGAGGTTTGCATGACACTGATGATAATCCAGCTATTGATTGTACTGCTCGCACTCTATGTAGGCTCACGCTACGGGAGCCTCGCCCTCGGCGCCATTTCGGGAATCGGCCTTGCGATTCTGGTTCTCGGTTTCGGACTGCAACCGGGCAAGCCCCCTACCGACGTTATCTACATCATTATCGCGGCGGTGACCTGCGCTGGAATAATGCAGGCTTCGGGCGGCATGGATTGGCTAATCCAGATTGCAGAACGCCTGTTGCGCAAGCACCCGAACCACATCACGATTCTTGCTCCGCTTTGCACGTTCTTCCTCACGGTGCTCGTGGGTACGGGCCACGTGGTCTACACGCTCATGCCCATCATCTGCGACATCTCGCTCAAGAAGGGCATCCGCCCGGAACGCCCCTGCGGTGTCGCCTCCGTCGCCTCGCAGGTCGGCATCACTTGCTCGCCCATCGCCGCAGCGGTCGCCTCCTTCGTGATCATCTCTAACGCGAACGGCTTCGAAGTCAACAACCTCCAGGTCATCGCCATTACGATTCCCGCCTGCCTTTGCGGGCTCATGGCCGCCGCCGCCGTCTCGTACAAGCGCGGGCTCGACCTCGATAAAGACCCCGCCTTCCAGGCCCGCCTAAAAGACCCGCAGATGAAGGAATACATGTACGGCAGCACCGCCTCCGTGCTCGACAAGGAAGTCTCCAAGGAAGCCAAGCGCGCCGTATTTATCTTCTTGGGCGCCCTCGCCGTCATCGTGCTGTTCTCCGTCTTCCAGATTATCGGCCACGATATCCGCCCGCAATTCCCCACCGGCAAGGTCGTCGACGGAGTCGCCCAGGTAAAGCCCCTCGCCATGAACATCATCATCCAGATCGTGATGATTTCGGCAGCCGCGTTCATGGTTATTTTTTGCAAGGCAGCCCCCAAGAAGGCCGTGGCAGGCGCCGTGTGGCAAAGCGGCATGGTCGCCGTCGTCGCCATCTACGGGATTGCCTGGCTCGCCGACACCTACTTCGCGAACTACATGGACGTGATGCAGGGCGGCCTCAAGGACATCGTGCAGCATTACCCGTGGGCCATCGCGTTCGCGTTCTTCGCGGTGAGCGTGCTCATCAACTCGCAGGGCGCGGTCGTGGTTGCCATGCTCCCGCTCGCCTATAGCCTCGGCATCGAAGGCCCAGTGCTCCTGGGCGTACTCCCGAGCGTGTACGGGTATTTCTTCATCCCGAACTACCCCTCCGATATCGCGACCGTGAACTTCGACCG
>CACXKY010000128.1 GCA_902768325.1 Fibrobacter succinogenes | reverse complement strand
CTTCGCGAACAGGCCGGGTTTCTTGCCGCCCGAGGTAGAACCGTCAGCCTCCTGCCCCAAGTCTTCGGAACCCGCAAAAGCCGCACCCTTCGGAATCATTGCGAACAACTTAGACGCCGAATCCTTGACCGGACCTACAAAGCCGTCCAGCCTGGAGCGGTACTTTTCGTAGTGTCTCTTGAAAGGGCGCTTGAGTTGTTCGAGCATACGGGCTTCCTTAATTGATTGTCACGGCCCTTCGGCAGGCTCAGGGACCTTAGGGTTTCTTGTACAAGAGGTTCACGCCGCCGAAGAGGGCGCGCATGTTGGCCTTGAGCGTATCGCTAGAGACGCCGCGGCCTTCGACTTCGGTTCCGTTCGCTTTCAGCACGATACGGCTGAGGCCACGGCCAGCCCACAGTTTGTCCTTCTCGGGCACCACGAGCTGGCGGTACTCCTTCTGCCGTCACGGACTTCACCAGCGGTTCGCCATCCTTCTTGAAGTGGAAAATGAAGCGGTTCTCGTCGGGAATGACCTCGATGTTGTTGAACACCAGGCGTCCGTTCACGTTCACGCGCTGCTCGCGGAACACGTCCAGCACGCGCTCGGCGCTGAGTTCGCCTTCCTTTTCGCTGCAAGCCTTCAAAACCGGCTGCAGTTCGGCGGCTTCGGCGAGCGTCATCTTGTAGCCGAACTTCGTGATGATCTCGTACACGGCGGTGCGGCCGCTCTGGCTCGTAAAGCTCAGGGCGTCGTTCTGGTGACGTCCGATGATGGAGTAGTCGATGGGGCGGTAGGCGCCCTTCTTCATATCCTTCGTCTTGGAGGCGCCATCCTGGTGGATGCCGCTACGGTGCACGATGGCTTCGGCGCCGATCAGCGGGGCGCGACTATAAATGCTGATACCCGACCACTGCGAAATCAAGATGGCCGTCTCGTAGATGCGTTCCATGTGCAGACCGGTCTCGACGCCGGAATTGTGCAGCGCGACCGCGACTTCGTAGAAGTTCGTGTTGCCGCAGCGTTCGCCCAGGCCGTTCAGCGCGACTTCCAGCTGGGTAGCACCAACGAAGAAGCTTTCGACGGTGGCGGCAGTCGCCATGCCCAAATCGTTGTGGCAGTGCACCGAAATCGTGATGTTCTTCGGCAGAGCCTCGTACACCTGCTTGATCTGGTTTACATACAGGAACGGACGATAACGTTCCACCGTATTCGGCAGGTTGATGGTCGTCGCACCGGCTTCGACCACGGCCTTCAGCACGTCAATCACGAAATCCATATTTTCGAGGCAGTCACCGAAATGTTCGGCGCTGAACTCCACGTCGCCCTTGTCACCCACGAGCGACTTGGCAAACTTCACGCAGTGAACCGCCTTTTCCTTCACCTGTTCGGGGGTCAGGTGCAGCACGTGCTCCATCGAGAGCGGGCTTGTCGCGAGGAACGTATGGATACGCGGGTGCGGCGCAAACTGCACAGCCTCCCAGCAACGCTGGATATCGCTTTCCACGCAGCGGGCCAGGCCCGAGACAACCACGCGCTTTGCCACCTCGTTGCCTTCCTCGGCCATCTTCGCGGTGAGCTGCGCCAGTTCCTTGCACGATTCGAAGTCCATCTCGGACGAAGCCGGGAAGCCGACTTCGGCACCCTGCACGCCGAGTTTCAGCAGCTGCAGGTAAACGTCCTTTTTCTGGGCGTTGTTCCAGGGCTTCGGGAGCGCCTGGTTGCCGTCACGCAGGGTGACATCGTAAAAGAAAGGTTGTCTGTTCGCCATATCGGCACTTACATTGCTCATTTTTCATCTCCTTGCCGGCTTCCATGCGCCGCAAAGTCCTTTTTCCTGTTCAAAAATAGCATTTTGCCATAAAAAAGAACCCGCTTCGTCACGGAAGCGGGCCTTTTAAGTTAATTCCTATTCAAAACGAAATAGCCTAAAACCTCGCTCCGTGGGCGATACCAAGTAGAAGTCGAAGGTTAAGGTTCTTTCTCATGCTATAGAATATACAAAGTTTCGTGTGGAATGGCAAGGTACCGGTTTCGGGACTCCCGCAGCCTAGCGCCCTTCCCAGATACCGTTCGGAAGCTTACCAATATCGCGAAAGTCCAGATTACCACCACGATCCGGGGAATCGACGTTCACGAGACGGGCCAGCGGTTTGCCGGCGCGTTCGATCACGACTTCTTCCTGTTGGAGCGAGACCTGGTTCAGGAGGTTCCCGAAATTCTGCCTCGCCTCCATGGCGGTAACGGTCTTTGCCATAAGGTTACTTCGCGGGCTCCGCGGCAGGAGCCGGTTCAGCAGCGGCCGGTTCGGCACCCTGCTGCAAAGCCTTATCCTGGATAACGAGGTCCACACGGCGGTTCTTCTGGCGGCCTTCCTTAGTGCTGTTGTCGGCAATCGGCATGCTCATGCCGAGGCCCTTGGCAGTGAGGCGGTTAGCGTCGATGCCCTGTTCCACGAGGAAGTTCATTACGTTGTCAGCACGCTGCTGCGAGAGCTTCATGTTGTGCTCTTCGGAACCGGTGTTGTCGGTATTGCCTTCGATGGAGACGTTGAACTGCTGGTACACGGAAAGGATACCGGCCACCTTGGCAAGGCTCGTCTTGAGGTCTGCCTTGAGGGTCGCCTTGTTCACGTCGAACAGGATGTCGGACATGGACAGGATAATACCGCGGGCGTCCTTGGTCACCTGGATGAGCTTGGACTGCAGTTCGTTCAGCTTGTTCATGGCTTCGGCCTGGCGGGCTTCAGCCTTGGCGCGTTCCTCGGCGAGGGCCTTCTTTTCGGCTTCGAGCTGCTTCTGCAAGTCGGCCTGCTGCTTCTGGAGGTCGGCTTCGCGTTCGTTGGCGGCCTTGAGGGCGGCTTCCTGGGCGGCAGCTTCAGCCTTGAACTTTTCCTGGTTCTGCTGCATTTCGGCCTGGAGGCGGGCTTCCTGGTCCTTCATCTTGGCCTTTTCGGCTTCAAGGTCGTTCACCTTACCGCTACGGGCCTGGTTAATCTGTTCCTGGATGGCTTCGATGGAGCGGGCCGTAGCGGCGCGCTTTTCCCAGTTCTCGGCCATGTGGTTGCGGAGCGCCTGCGTTTCGGACTCGACACGGACGATCTGCACGTAAAGCGAGCAGGACGCGGCTAGCGCGATAGACTTTGCGGATACCGGATCGTCTTCGACAGCGGCCTTGAGGTCTGCGGCAACGCCTTCCGCTTCGACGGCAGAAAGCTTGGCAGAAACCGCATTGGCGGGCATCTTGGACTTCACGACATCGAGGGCGTCACGGCACATGTCGTACAGGGACGGGATAGAAGATTCTTCTGCAGCAAAGGCAGAACCGAGAGCGAGGGCACCGAGTGCGAAAAGCTTATTGATTTTCATTACTTAGCCCCCTTCGTTTCCTGGTCCAAAATGCTCTGGTAGATCAGCTTGCGTTCCACATCGCTGCGGAGGTCCTTTTCTAAGCGTTCGTCTTCTTTCTTGACGGCGTCGCGTTCAGCCGTAACAACCGCAAGCCTATATTCGAGAGAACTCTGCTCGGCAAGAGCGGCAGCCTGTTCTTCTTCGCCTTCTTCAAGCAAAACCTTTGCGGAATCGAGTTTCACCTTGGCAGATTCGGTCTTCGAGGCGTCGGCCTTCACTTCATCGGCGACGCTAGCCGTGGATTCGGCAATGGAAACGGACTTGCCTGCATTCACGCTTCCGGCACAACCGGACAGGAATGCAAGAGCCGTCACCGCAAGGCCCGCTGCAAAAATTCTGTATTTCATCGCATACTCCTTATAATGGTATAAATCGTGAAAAACAATATAGCAAAGAGCCCTAAACCAGACCACGAACCGCCGATAAACCCGTGATTGAAACCACGATTTTCAATTTCTGTAAATAAAAATTTTGCTATTGTTTCGCTATGGAGCAGCCTATACGCACATACTCGGTCTTGCAGTACATGACCTCCATCAGCAACAAGCTCAAGGGCACGCCGCCCGTCTGGGTCCACGGAGTCATCACGCAAATCGCCGAAAAGCAGAAGATTGTCTACATGAGCATCGCCGACTTCGCCGAAGGCGACGTGAAGCCCATCGCGACCATCGCGCTCAGCTGTTTCGCGGGCCAATTCGCCGCCCTCCGCCAAAAGACGGAAAACGCCCCCACGCCGTTCACCATCAAGGAACAGCTCAAGGTCTGCCTGCTCATCCAGGCCGACGTGTACATTCCCTTCGGCAAATTGCAGGCGAAAGTCCTCGACATCGACCCCGTCTACACGCTCGGCGAACTGGCCATCACCAAGGCCGCCATCCTCAAGAAACTCGCCATCGAGGGCCTGCTCGAAAAGAACAAGTCCATACCGCTTCCGCCCATGCCGTTACGCGTCGGGCTCGTTACCGGCGAAGGGACCGCGGCCTACAAGGATTTCACCACAAGGCTTGCCGCCTCCCCTTTCCGCTTTAGCGTCGTCCCGGCGTACGCCAAGATGCAGGGGAACGATACGGAAGCAAGCGTCATCGCGGCACTGCAAGCGCTTGCCGCCGATCCTGAAATCGACGTCGTCTGCATTGTGCGTGGCGGCGGTTCCAAAACAGACCTGAACTACTTCGATAGCGAAGCGCTCTGCCGTGCGGTGGCAAACTACCCGATTCCCGTATTCACGGGCATCGGACACGAAATCGACAAGAGCCTATTGGACGAAGTGGCTAGCGTTTCGTGCATCACGCCGACGGACTGTGCCAAGCGCCTGGTCGAACGGGCCACCGAAAGCTGGAACCGGCTGGAGCAAACCGCCCTCGAGGTCGTGGAACACGCCAAGGAAAAGCTTTCAGACGAACGGGCCAACCTCACCTCCCTCGCATCGCAATTACAGCGGGGCGTCGTATCGCGCCTGCACCGCGAAAGCGCCTTGCATATCCAGATGGGGACTTCGCTCAAAAAAGATGTCTCGTTTATCGTGAAAAACGAATTCGAACGGCTAACGCGAAACGAAGAAGGCCTGCGGCAAGGTTCGCGCAAGATCCTTGACCTGGAGAAATCTCGGTTCGAACTTACGGAAACCCGCGTCAAGGCAGTTGACCCGCAGACGATTATCGCAAGGGGCTACACGCTCACGCTGGACAGCAACGGGAAATTCGTACGCCGCGCCCAGCAGTTAAAAGAAGGCGATATCTTGAAGACAAAGTTTAGCGACGGTTCCGTAGAATCCCGCGTTACCGGTGTTCATTCGAACTAGGTTCGAGCCCGCGGAAAAATTCCAGCCCGCCAAGGCGATCCCGTAAAAGCTGGATGGCCGCCCCAATCATATAGAGGCTCCCGGTGATGAGAAGCGGCGTCGAAGAATCCGCGGCGGCACTTTCCATAACCGCTTCGAGGTATTCGCGGGAAAGATCGTCGGCACTTTCCACGACGCCCCCGGCATTCGAGACCTCGGCGCATACGTCATCAAGTTCACGGAAACGCGGGTAAGGAGTCTTGGTGATATGCCAATGCGAAACGTACGGCGCCATCAGCTTGAGCATCTCGCCTACGTCTTTATCCTTGAGCGCCCCGAAAAGGCAATGGAACTTCTGACCCGGGTAATACGTGCCCAGCGCTTCGACCAGGCGCCGTACCGCATGGGAATTGTGCGCCCCGTCCAGAATCACGCGGACCTTGCCGGATTCATCCGTCAGCTTTTGCATGCGGCCCGCCCAAGAACGAGTCTTGAGCATCGCAGTCGCGAGCGTATCGTTATACGCATACCGTCCATCGCGGGCCATAAACCGTTCCGCAGCCGCGAGCGAAAGGCTCGCGTTCTCGATATAATGATGCCCGAGGTTCAAAAGTTCAATATCGTCACGGATTCTAGGGACAATGCATTCCGCACGATGCGAAGCGGCAAAGGCACGCGCTTCCACAAGCAGTTTTTCGGAAAGCCCGCCGACAATAAAAGACTTGCCTTCCGGGCCGCCCGCCTCGATAACCGCCATCTTTTCTTTGAGAATAGCTTCTTCGGTAGGGCCCAGCACCTCGGTATGTTCAAGCCCGATGCCCGTCACGACAGCGATTTCGCCCGAAGCGACCGCCGTACTGTCGAGACGCCCGCCCATGCCCGCTTCCATCGAGACGACATCGACGCCCTGTTCCGCATAATAGAGGAACGCCACCAAGGTCAAGACTTCAAAGTATGTCGGTTCAAGAGACGCTTCGCCCGCAGCCGCCTTTACGCGAAGGATCAGGCGTTCCAAATCATCTTCGCCAATAGGGACATCGTCAATGCGGATTCGTTCGCGAAGGCTCACCAGGTGCGGGCTCGTAAAGAGGCCCGTCTTATATCCGTGCGCCTGAAGGATTCCCGCCAAGTAGTAGCTCGTAGAGCCCTTGCCGTTCGTTCCGACGACATGGATGGTCTTGAATTTCTCTTGCGGGTTTCCAAGCACCTCGCAAAGCTTCCGCGTTGAATCGAGTCCCGGCACCATGCCGAACATGAACCGCGATTCAAGATATTCCATACCTGCCGTTTGCATGGGCACAAATATAG
>CACXKY010000127.1 GCA_902768325.1 Fibrobacter succinogenes | reverse complement strand
GTGGTGACGGAGCGGGCCCCGTTCTGCTTTTCTGGCATTACCGTTTCCAGATGCTGAGGCGTTTTCCGCCAATGAGTTCTACGTCATCCAGCCAGATATCGACGGTTTTTTCCTTGGTGGTCGGCTTGAATCCCCATACGAGCTGGTTGACGCAGGTGTAGGAGTATTCCGGATCGAGGATGTCCTTGAGCGGGACCAACGTGCGTTCCCATTTTTCGGAGAGCGTGAATTCGTATTGGGCGATTCGCTGGCCCCCGTTACCCTGGCTCTCGTCGATGAGGCCGAAGACGATGGCTCCGACGCCCTTGGCGCGGAAGGCAACCGTGTCTACGGAAGAAATATCGTTGCAGAGATCTTTGTTGCTCTTGCCGAGTTCCACGCCGATGGTCGCCCACGGCCACATCGTGTTGCCGGAGGAATCCTGGTAGGCTTCGCCGAACGTGGCCGCGACATGGGCTACGATATTGCCGTCTTGTTCCGTTTCGAGGGTAAAGTGGTGATAATCGTCATCGGTGATAAACTTGGGAGTCACGTTTGAATCGGCAAAGTTGAAGTACCACCATCCGCCGTCGTAGCTCTGCGCCGGCATGAATCGGTTCTGGTAGTTGGAATCCTGGAAGTCGTCGAGCAAGAGGGCGCGGCTTTCGTCGGCGAAGGTGCTGGAGGTAGATTTTTCGCCTGCAACGACCTTCATGTACGTGCAACTCGTGTCGGACTTGTTCTTGTTCGGGATAAAGACGAGGCTAAGCGGGCCTGCCGGGAGCGAGTCCATGGTGAACTTGCCCTTCTTGACCTTGGCGGAGTGGTCCATGCCGCGGACCATCACGACGCCGTCTTCGTCGCCGCTGACGGAACCCGAAATGCTGACCATCTCTTCGAGACTGCCCTTGCCGAGGTCCACGTCACCGCTTTCGACCAGCACTTCTTTCTGAAGGGCCTTGCCGGAAAGCTTGGCTTCGAGCGTGTACGACCCGTTGGAAACGTTCTCGAAAGAGACGTTGCCGTTCTTGTCGGCTTCAATAAATTCGGTTTTCGATGCGTCGAGGCTTTCGCTCTCGGTGAGCTTTACGCGGGCATAGGCGGCGGGTTTGCCGGCGACCATGATCTGCGCGGTGATGGCGTTGCCAGCTTCCGTCCCGCTAGGGCCGCCTCCGGCGGTCTCGGTACTGCTGGAACAGCCTATCAGGGCGAAGGCCGCCAGCCCAAAGAACGATGGTAGAACTCTTTTGCGCACGCCGAAAAGATACAAAAAATCGCTCATGTTCATCACCTAGCCCTCCTTCTTGGATGCCGGAGGTATCGCGTCTGCCGCAGTCGCGGGATCGTCCACCTTGTCGGAGAGAGGGAACATGGATATATTCAATGCGTAGACGCGGTCCGCACGTTCGCTTTTCCTCGCGAACTGCAAAAGCCCGCGCCGGAATTCTTCTATGCGGCGCTTGATTTCGGGAAGGTCAGATTCTTCAGCGGTGAACACGACCGAAGAAATATCGCGCTCTTCCGGTTTGTGGCGGTCGAGGGATTCCTGGGCGAGTTCCATGGTATGCCTGTGGAAGTCGCGTACGGCGTGGCTCCGGACTTCACCGCCGGTACTCAAGATCTGGTCGGTGATGTTCCATCCGCCGTTTCCGTCGGGTTCCACGAGTCCGAGCTGTTTCAAGATGCCGAGGGCGTTTCTCGCGTCGTCCTGTGAAATAGGCGGGTTCAGGTGGCTTGCCAGGTCGACGATGTCGCTGGTATCTTTGGAAATGCCGATCAGGGAACGGAGCGCTGCGCAAGCCCAGCTGCCGAAGTAGGCCATCTCGGGTTGCGACAAGACGCGCGCTTCCATGGAACGCAGTTCCATCAGCTTATAATAAAGTTCAGAAAGGGTCTGCTTCGCCTTGGTCTTGTTGAACCGGTAAAGTGTCTTGAAATATTCGGCCCGTCGGTCATCTAGTCCGCAAAGGCGAATAAAGGCGGGGAGGGTCCCTTCGTTCAGGTGCCCTTCTTTTTGGAATACGCGGACAAGCCAGGCCGGGTCCACTCCGGTTTTCTGGCCGAGATAGCGGTAGCTGGTGAACGGGTTGTCCTTTTTGCTTTCGGTAAACCAGTCCTTCAGGAACTCGCGGTACTCTAGGTAATCCAATACTTCGGGCATACTTCTAATCTAACTAAAAATACATGAAAAAACAGTGCTTCTCTAGGCTCTGTAAAGTTTCCGTTGCTTGTTTTTCAACACGAAAAAGGTCGAAAATAGCAAAAAAACGCCAAAATAGGGCCGAAATGTGGTGAAAAAGCCCCCTGTTGATAGAAAAAGTGCTAAGGAAAGGCTGTTTTGGGGCCAGGCCGGGCAAATCCTCGCCAAAAAGGGCGAAATTCGACATAATGGGCCTTGATGTGTTTTTTTTGGAATAATTTTATGTATAAACTATCTTTCCTGGATAATTTATTATTATTTAGGACAAATTCCTTTGTGGGAATTTGTTTAGGTTGTTCATATTTATTTTATTTGGAATTCAAAGATGGACATGGGAATAGTCTCAGTAAGAATGGATAAGGAAACGAAGGATAAGTTCACGGACTTCTGCAAGTCTGTGGGCATCACGGTTTCTGCTGCTGTCAACATGTTTGCCCGCATGACCATTCAAGAGAACCGTTTACCGTTCGATGTGAAGCGGTTCCCCAAGTAAAATAATAAAGAGGCGTCAGGGACCCCCTTTATCTTTTTTCATATCTATTCTGTATTACATCTATTGCACAAAGTACAACAATGTTGCTTTCTCTGGAATTGTGTTTTTATGATGCCTAGAGAAAGTAAAATTCTTTTTTCATTTGTCTAAATTTGTTCTGATAAGAGAAATTAGCTCGGTTTGATTGTATTGATGATGTAATATGTTGTTTTAGTAATAGTTTTACAACGTACTAACTTTGTCTTGGGTTTAACGGGCTGTTTTGTGAACGGCATGTTTACGTAAATAAACCCGTCTTTGGGACTCTTAAAATATTTTTTTCAACATGTTGATAATTTGTTAGAAAATAATATCTATAATCTGACTGGAACAAACAAAGTTGTATAGAAAATGAATTTAATGTTAAGCATTACGGAACGCTGCAATCTTCGCTGTAGCTATTGTTATTACAAAGAAATCCACATGAACCGTAGTGCTGATATGAGCGACCAGGTCATGGAAGATACCATGAGGCTCGCTGTAAGCAGGTGTATTGAGAAAAAAGATTCCGATTTGAGAATCACCTTTTTTGGCGGTGAACCCTTGGTGCGGATGGATTTTATCAAGAAGACGGTAAAGTTCGTGAAGGGAATGGTGAAAGAGTGCCGCTCTGAGTTGCCCAAGGATTTTGAGTTGTGCTATGCGGTCAATACGAACGGGACGCTCCTTTCGGATGAAATAATCAAATACCTGAAACGCGAAAAGTTTACCATATTTGTTTCCATAGACGGCCCGGCAAAAAGGCATGACCAGGCAAGAAAGACCTCCAATGGATCCGGAAGTTTCAAGGCAATCGCCCCCTATATTCCCGCCTTGGTGGAAATGGATGCGACTGTACTGATGGTGGTCACCCAGGCTCACGTAAAGGGTTTCGCTGACGCTGTCAAATGGGTGTTCAAGCAGGGTTTCACGAAGGTGGGGACATGCCTCGACTTTAATGGATCTTGGACGGGCGAGGAATTCGATGCGCTGATTCCGGAATACGAAAAACTGGCCCGTTTCTGGTACAAGGCCAAGAAAGCTCATTCAAAGATTTATCTGAGTACGATTCAGGATAAGGTTTCGATGGACGTTCTTGGGGGGCGGCAAAAGAAGTCCACGTGCTTTCTCAGTCTCGATGCGCTCGCCGTGGCGGCCAACGGCAATACATTCCCCTGTACGCGCTTCATTTCGAGCCGAAAGGGGGCCCCCTATGTTACGGGCAATGTTTCCGACAAGCAGAGCGGAATTTATAAGGGCGTCATGCCCAAGGAGGTCCAGTCGTTTATGGACCACGACAGGAAGGGCTGTAACGGGTGCGCCATTCGATACCGCTGCCTGGCGCATGAATGCGGGTGTACGTCTTTCTACACCACTGGTTCCTTGAAGCGTGTTTCTCCGGAAGTTTGTACTCACGAAAGAATCCTGTGTGCGATATGCGACGAGTATGCCGATAAGCTGTTGCGTCAGGAGTCCCTAGAAAGAATTATCTAACTAAAACTAACCCCCAAACAATGAGGAAAAAATGAAGCAATATAAGAAAAAAGAAGCGGGAAGGGCTGCGGCTCGTCGCCGTGGAAACACTAAGGTGGAATACAAGGCTGCTCGTGCAACAGCTGCCGATGCACGGAAAATCCATCATATTATCGTTGTAATCGATGAAATCGAAGAACTGCTTCGGAAAAAGAAGTGGAGACACGGCCTTCCCGTTATAAATCCGATTGGCGTAGGAGCCCGTTGCGATGCTGCCCTTAAGGATCTTAGGGCCGTGTCTAAGGAGATGGAAGCGGTGGTGCGTCAAGAAATGAAGAAAAACAGGTAGTTCTTCCGTCACTTGTTTGATAGAGGGCCTCTCCTTCGGGAGGGGCTTTTCTATATCCCGAATTTTTTCACTTTGTAGTGCATCATGCGCGGGCTTACCGAAAGGTCGCGGCCGGCGGCGCTCAAGTTCCCGTTGTTACGGCGGAGCGCCTCGGTGAGGATTTCCTTTTCGTAGCTTTCGAGGAGCGTCTCGAGCGAGGCGTTCCCTTCGGGGATGATGGACGTCTTGCTGGTGACATCGGTTTGCAGCGTAGGTGGCAGGTCGTGCGAATGGATGCATTCGTCGGTGGTGGCAAGCGCCGCGCGCTCGATGCAGTTTTCGAGTTCCTGCACATTGCCCGGCCAGTGGTAGCTCATGAGCATGTCGATGGCGGGCGTGGAAAGGCGCATCACGTGGCGCCCGTACTTGAGGTTCACCTGAGCGATGAAATGTTCTGCCAACAGCAAGATGTCGCTCTTGCGCTGCGCCAGGTCGGGGAGCGTAATCTGCACGATGTTCAGGCGGTAGAAGAGGTCTTCGCGGAACAGTTTCTGCTGCATCATCTCTTCGAGATTCTTGCTCGACGATGCGATGAGGCGTACATCGGAATGGAGCTGCATGTTGCCGCCGAGGCGGTTGAATGTCTGCCCCTGCATGAAGCGCAGCAGTTTTTCCTGGTCGGGGAGGCTGAGCGCCGAGACGTCGTCGAGGAATAGCGTGCCACCGTTCGCGACTTCTGCCTTGCCTATATGGCGCGTGTTTGCGCCGAGGAATGCGCCGCGTTCGTAGCCGAAGAGTTCGCTTTCGAAGGCGCTCGCCGGGTTCCCGAAGCTTTCACGCAGATTCGCACACCCGAGTACGGTGAACGGCCCGCCTTTGCGCGGGGAGAGTTCCGCGATGGTACGTGCGGTGAGCTCCTTGCCGGTGCCGTCGTTGCCGTAAATAAGCGCGGGCGCGTCGTTGCCGGCGCACGACTTAATTTGCTTGTAAACGCTGCGCATCTCGCCGCTGTTGCCGACCATCTTGCCGGGCTTCTCGTCGATGATGTCGCGCAATTCGCGGATCTCGCGCTTGTACTGCTCGACCTGTGCCTTGAGGCGTTCTATTTCTTGTTCTTCCTGCTTCATGCCTTCTGTCATTCTGGAGGGGCGTAGCCCCGATAGAATCCATAGAATTACAAAATCACGTCCTGTAAATTTTACATTTATGTAATAATATACATTAATTTTACAAAAATGTAATGAAATTTCGGAAAAACACTCCAAAAAACGGCTGCCAAGCTCTGTTTTTATTCCTAATTTCTTCCGAAAACGGTGATCGCGCAACAAGTGCGCGATGACAATGCATAAAAAATGAGGTTCAAGATGAGCGTAAGCTACCGCAAAAAGACAATCAACGAAATCGCGAAGGAACCGACCGCGCCGGTCAAGCCGGCCGCCCCGGTAAGCGTGGACTTCTACGGTGAAGACGTGTTCAACATCGATGCCATGCGCGAATACCTGCCCAAGGACGTCTGCGAAAAGCTGATTGCGACCATCAACGAGGGCGCTGCCCTTGACCCCTCCATCGCTGCCGACGTGGCCCACGCCATGAAAAAATGGGCGATGGACCGCGGTGCCACGCACTTTACGCATTGGTTCCAGCCGCTC
>CACXKY010000126.1 GCA_902768325.1 Fibrobacter succinogenes | reverse complement strand
GTGTACGCCTCCGTTGCCGTCGGCTACGCCGACACGGAAAGTGGCCTTCCGAACCGCGCGGAATCCCCGCGCGTCGGCAACGAAGTCGTGTTCATTTAATACCGGCAATCCAGCGGTCTAAAAAGTCCATCTGTTTTTATTCCTTGACGCAGCGGACAGGAGCCTTGATGTCATTCCTGACACTGTAGAATCTGTTAGACAATTCTATTTCGTAGGTTGTTATTTCTGCTAGCGATATTTCACTTTCTCCGGTATCATGGAGCCAGAATCTATCTTCTTCGGTATCTAGGAACCAGAAGTACTGACAGTCGCTATTCACATGGGCATCTCTATTAAACAACCCGGTCTTGGTGAAACTCAGTCCATAAGTGTCCAATCCATTATAGCCAACGCCCAGGCTATTCATCTGCGTGAACAATGTATTGAACAAATCTCGCGTCGAGGTATAAATTTCAATTTCACCAGATTTTTCTGAACCGTCAGGAATACGTAGAAGTGAAACTTCATTACTGTTCGGCAATCTCCATCCTTCCGGGCAAGCTTGTTCCGCTGCTTTTATGGTATAGAAGTAACCTGAATTTTTGCAGTTGTCACTTTCGCAAAATTGCTTGTCAACTTCAAAGGTTCCTGGAGCCCCTTGATACTTGAGATTTTCGGCCATCCATGTCGTGCCGCGGTAGTCAATGGTACGGTAGGTACGGCCATCTCTCGGGTCCAAAAACGAGCCGTATTCAATGTCGGGATTGAAATAAAGTTCGTATGGAATTTCCCATGATTCGTCATTGCTTGAATACCACTTTCCGTCTTTGCAGGCATAATTCGTCTTGTAGTTTTTGTATTTTTCATTGGCTGTAGAGTACCTTGCGCCATTTTCGCAGGTGACTTCGTCAAATTGGCGCCATTCACCCTCATGGCACACATAATACATAGATTGCAGTTCACGGCTTTCGACACGTTTGCCCTCTTCGTCGCATGGGGTTCCGTATGTTTCCCTTTCCAAGCGGGTGGCCGTCCCCCAAACGCCGTTCCTACAAATATGGAATGAATCCGGTTTCACGACGCTTTTCGTCATTTCCCCATTTTTTTCGCAGGGAACGTCCACGACTTCGGCTTCAAAAGGAGTCGCCATGTCCCATGCGTTCAGGGTATATTCTCGATCTACGAAATATTTCCCTGTCCAAACAGTATCCCTGCAAATATAAACCGCTCCAGGATTCAGGTTGCTCTTGAACAATGCTCCTGCCGTATCGCACGGGACCTGCTTCATTTCAACATTGACGGTCTTTGTTGAATCCCATCCATTATCGGTTGTGCAAACATAGGAACGTTCGGGGTTCTTACGGCTCACGATGAACTTGCCGTCGACATCGCAGGGAATTCCCGATGTTTCGACATCCAGCGGAGAAGCGATTTCCCAATTAGTGTAGTAGGCACTTATGGTAGAAAAATTGTAATAACTGCTCTTCTTGCAAATCAATGAACTGTCTTTGTTGAACTTTCCAACCATCGCATCGCTGCAGTACGGCATTCCGGAGCACTTGCGCCAGATGTTCTGTATGATGGCTTCCGGGTCCAAAATTTCGTAGTCACTGTACACGCACCCTATGGGCATGAAACTAAAGGCAATTCGGTCAAATGAATCGTAAGGCTGATTATTGATGCAGTAATTTCCCGGTTCGAGCTTGCCGTCGGCAAAATCATTAACTAATTCCGCATTCAATTGATTGTGGCCATCCCCGTAAAGGAAGAACAAGGTGTATTCCAAGTAATATGTTGGCATACGACGATCGGCAAGCAGGGAATCTAGACCGAGTTCACGCAACAGCTCTGTTGCCGCCTGTATCCAAGCGGAATCGTGTGCGGCTCCCTGTTTTTCAAGAAACTCGAGACGCTTTTCGACAAAGGCACTCAGGACTCCATATTCTTCTTCTTTCATCATAATGGCTGCGTACGAGGGCTCCTTGGCGGAATCCGCTTTTATCTCCGCCATTTTCGCAGGTTTTTTTGCGGCGGGCAACTGTTTCTGAATGTCTATGTACTCAATGTGGTCTGGTACGCATCCTTGATTATCCGGAATGTGTATTCCTACGACGGATGAACTCGATGACTCCACTTTCACCGAGGAACTGCTCTCCTCCAGGACAGAACTCGAGGATTCGATTTCCAAAAGGGAACTGGACGAGCTTTCATTATCCGCGATGGCGGGTTCGTCTTCCCAGACGCCGGCATCCTGCGGGTTCTTCGTTTCGGAGCAGGCGCAGAAAAATGCGGCGGCAAGGAACGATGCGGCAAGCGTCAGGCTATTCAAAGTTTTAAGCGTTTTCATACATCCCCCTAGATTTCATCGACTTTCTTCGTCAGCGGGAAAAGTTGCAGATTCAGGCGGTAGACCTGGTTAATATTTTTGCATTCGCCGGCGATGGCAGCCACCTTGCGGCGGCACTCGTTCACTTCGCGTTCTATACGGCGGTAGGTAATTTTGTCGACACCCATGGTGAGGCCCGAGATGTTCCGTTCGTCAATGTTTGTGCTGTCCAGCGACAGAATGCCGAGACGGCCCATTTCGCGGTTCATGGAGCGTACTGTCAGGGGCAGGGCGTCTTTTGAAATCTTCACCATCTTCGAAGTCTGCTCGTAGGAATTCTCGCCCGTTTTCTTCAGAAGCCCCGTCTTCACTAAGAACTGGAGTGTATCGCGGACATCGAGTGCCGTGACCTCGTAATTGATTTTTGCGGCCATTTCGCTTGGAAGTGCGCCGGGCATCAGCGGGGCAAGTTCCCGCACGATCGGGCACACCGGATGTTCGCAGAAACGGAAACCGTCCGCATTCAGGACGAACATCTTGTTCTCCTTGGCCGACTGCAAGATTTTCGCAAGCACGGCCTTTTTCTCGGCATCGCTTTTCGCATGGTCCAACTGCACCAGGTGTTCAAAGAAGGTTCGTTCAAACCCCTCGAGGCCCATAGCCTTCGCGACTTTTTGAATTCCGGGCTTGCTTAAGTTTGTCTTTCCGTCGCATACCAGTTTCAGGTACGTGGGCGAAACGAATCCGGCCAGCTTGGCGAATTCCCTCCACGAAAACGCAGATGACTTCTTCCGCTCCTCATAGAAATCGTGCATGTAGCGGCGATAGTTCAAATATTCAAGAATGGGCTTCATATTCGCTTCCCTTTCGTTTTCGGTTGACATTGATGCGACCCGACATCTATAAATCTAATTCCGCGATCATCCAAAAAAATGAATAAATATTACAAAATCTCAATTTTTGTGGTAAAATCAGCAATTTTTTTTGATTTTTAAAGCGATTTTTTAGTAATGATACGTTCATGTATCATTAGATAGCGTATCATATAGTTCTTATCGCGGCAACTATTTTTTTTGTCCAACATACGCCATTGTGCCGGATACTTTTTTATAATTGCTCGCATGATGGATTTTAAAAAGATGGAAGACGGCTTCCGGATGATTCTGGAAGGCATGGGCGAGAATCCGGACCGCGAAGGTCTACTCGATACGCCGAAGCGCGTTGCTAAGATGTATGCCGAACTCATGACGGGGCTTTCGGGCGAAACCCGCGCCGAAGATATCTTGAAGACGCGCTTCCACGAGAAGTACGACGAGATGATCATTGTGCCGGACATCGAGTTTGCGAGCATGTGCGAACACCACTTTCTGCCGTTCACGGGCAAGGCTCACGTGGCCTACATCCCCGGCGACTGCGTGGTGGGGCTTTCCAAGATTCCGCGCGTGGTGGAATTCTACGCCCGCTTCCCGCAAATCCAGGAACGCATGACGCGCCAGATTGCGGAACTCATCCAGAAGGAATTGAACCCGAAGGGTGTGGCCGTGGTGCTCGAGGCGTCCCATATGTGCATGACGATGCGCGGAGTGAAAAAGCCCGGCGCCACGATGGTGACGACTCAGCTTCTGGGCCGTTTCAAGACCGACGAGAAGACCCGCGCCGAGTTCATGTCGCGCATTTACGCACCCCGCTAGGGCGATCACGGCGGGCTTGCGCTATGCCCTGAAAGTGGCGAAAAAAGTGCAAAAAACCGTGTCCAACGTGGATAAATTACATACAAACTAAAATTATAGAAAGGGCCAAGATTCGCATAGAATTTTGGTTTTTTGTTTACATCGTTTTGGATTTTTTGTCCATAGAACATTGTCTATAGTAGTGATTTTCCTTTTTCATTCTAGATATCTTACTAGAGGATGTTTGGAGATGATGAGGAGAACGCTATGAAATCAAAAGCGCTTAAATGCTTTATTCTCGCAAGTACATTGGCTTTCTTTAACTGCGGCGACGCAACAGATAGTCTGACGGATGCCGCTAATTCAATCCAGGCCGGGGTAGATAATTCGCAGGGGGGCGAAGGCTCTGGTGTGCCTGGGGATGTGACCAGTTCTGCTTCTGTAAATCCCGAATCCTCTACAGGCGCTATGCCTGGTTCCAGCGGCTCTACGCAGCCGCTTTCCAACAATTCCGGTGAAGTAATTGCCTCTAGCGCTGTTGATGGTGGCGTGACGCCGACTTCTAGCGCCAATGCGCTGCCGGCAAGTTCCAACGCCGTTGTTCCGGCAAGTTCTACCAATACGGTCCCGGGCTCTTCTGCACAGGTCACGCCCGCTTCGAGCGAAACGGCTACGCCGCAGTCCAGCTCCAGCGAAGAAGTGAAGCCCGCCGGGATCTTCCTCGCCGAGGGCAAGGAAGAAGAAAAGGACCAGATGCAAATCGTATATACCGAGGATATCGAGCCCTGCATTTGGGATAATGACAAAAAAAGGAACTTATGCAAGATTCTCGCTTATCCCAAGCAGTTGTCCGAAACCCAGAAACATGCCGTCGTGGTGTGGGGCCCCGGTGGCGGTTCCGATCCCAAGGAATATCGCTCCATCATTAGCCGCCTGGCCTCCCATGGCTTTGTCGTGGTTGCCATTCCTGAGTCTCCGGGCAATGCTAATGAAGGCATTGAGGCTCTCAACTGGCTTGACAAGAAGAACAAGGACCAGAATGACCCGTTGTACAACAAGCTCGACATGAATACGGTGGGCGCATCTGGCCACTCCATGGGCGGTCTTGAATCCGAACAGATGGTGATTAAGGACAAACGCGTTCTTACGGCGTTCCTCAACAACAGCGGCGACTGGAATGGCGCTGGCGCCAACAAGGTCGCGACGGACCGCTCCATCGCAATCCTCTACGGTGAAGGCGGCATGGAACGCGGCAATGCCGAAAATGATTACAACAACGCAGGTGTCAAGGCTCCCGCATGTCTTATCCAGATGACTGGTGGCCGTGGCAATGAATGCTATGAAGTTTCTCCGGGTCGCAAGGAATGTGGCTATGGTCATGGATCGGGATCCTGGGATGGCATGGCCGCAACGGTTGCCTGGATGCGTTGGCACCTCGGCGGCGAAGATTTCCGCAAGGCCGATTTCGTAGGCTCCACTGGCAAGTACATTGATGGCAACATCATTGGAAAGCAGGGCAAGTGGAAAGGCCAGTGCAAGAATTTCTAGAAATTCCACACTCCAACAACAAAAGCACTCCAGTCGTTTAGGCCGGGGTGCTTTTTTTTGAAAACAAATCTATTTTTTGGGTATCATGAACGCAGCAATTCTTACTAACGAGTTTCCCCCTGAAATTTACGGCGGTGCCGGTATTCACGTGAAGTTCCTGACGCAGGAACTTGCAAAGCTTTGCCATATCGAGGCGCGCTGTTTTGGCGTGCAGGACATCGACGAAGACAACATCCGTGCGCTTGGCTTTTCGCGCAAGCTCGGATTGAGCCCTGCCGACGAGCGCTTCCAGAAGATTTTCAAGCCGCTCGATATCGACCTCCAGTGGGCAGCGACCCTCAAGGACATTGACGTAATACATTGCCATACGTGGTACAGCCACTTCGGTGGCGTGCTGGCGAGCCGCCTGTTGCAGTGTCCGCTGATCCTCACGACGCACTCGCTTGAACCGCACCGCCCGTGGAAGGCGGAGCAGCTCGGTGACGGCGGTTATGCCATGAGCTGCTGGATCGAACGTACGGCTTACGAGGCCGCCGACGGCGTAATCGCGGTGAGCCAGGGCATGAAGCGCGACGTGATGAAACTTTACGGTGTGCCCGAGGACCGCGTGAAGGTCATCTACAACGGTATCGA
>CACXKY010000125.1 GCA_902768325.1 Fibrobacter succinogenes | reverse complement strand
TGCTGTTGACCCTAATTTATACGTACTACATCTGGATGTTCATCAGCCCGTGGTGTGTCCTCTTCCTAGATTGCCCTTGGCAGTGGTGCGTCTTTAGCATCTTGCCCAAGATTCTCGTGGATTTTATTTTCTTGATGATCGCTTCGTGGAAGTTGCATTCCAAGCGCCGCATGTTTGCGTTTATCCCGACCGAAATCATCCAGATTCCGATGATCGTATTTGCCGTACCTGCCGGAATCACCGGGATGTTCCGCTGGAAATAACGGAGGGCCCATGAACAAGGCGGCACTCCGGTTCTTCGCGCTTGTAGCGATTCTCGCGACGACGCGTTCTTCGACCATTACGTTCATTCGATGTGCTACCTGGATTATATCCAGGCGCGGTACAGCACATGGACGGGGCGCATTGGCGGCGAGAGCTTGGTGTACCTCGTCTTTACGCTTGGGATATGGGCGTGGCGGGCCGTGAACGCGTTAATGGTCGCCGCGGTGCCGATGCTCCTGATGATGATTACGGGCGTGCGGCAAGACTGGCGGGCCCTCACACTCGCTTGTGCGGGTTATTTACTCATGGACATTATCACGTGCGGGCATGCGGCCGTATGGGTGAACGGTTCCATTTTCTACACATGGAGCCTTGTGTGCGCTCTCCTGTGCATCTATTTTAATTTAAAGGGGGCGTCGTTTGGAGCCCGCGAGGGCGGCGCTGTTTGGAAACGCGTTGTGCTGCTGTTCCCCTTGATTTTCTTTGCGGCAAGCTCCATCGAGCAAATCGGTTTTGCACTCCTCGCCTTCTTCGCCATCGCTATCGCTTGCCGCCTCCGCGAAAAAGAACCGCTACCGCCCATCTTGATGGCACAAGCGGGATTCCTCGTCGCGGTACTGGCCGTCGTCTTGATCGCGCCGGGAAATTCTGCCAGAGCCGCTCAAGAAACCGAGCAGTGGTTCCCCGCCTTTGCGGAACTCCATTTTGCAGAACGCGCCTTCATCAGCATTCAGTGGCTGCTTTCGTCGCTTGCCAATGAAGGCAAGCTCTTCCTCGTCTTCATCTGGGTGGGTTGCCTGCTCGCGGCACCGAAAAAGAGTAAAGCGGTCACCGCCCTCACCGCTGTATTTACCGCGGTCGCCTTGCTGCCTTTCGCCCACGTCACCGCTTTCGCCGATACCGGCATCAGCTACATCGATCCGGCGGTTCCGCCCGATGTATTCCCAAGCGCCGCCCGCGCCACGGCCTTGAACATCGTAGCCATCGTCTGGTGGGCCGTGGCCGGAACGTTCACTTTCTACACGCTGAAAAAATCCCTCGGGCTTACAGGCGTCGCGCTGTTCGCGGTCGCCTTGCTTTGCGAAGCCATGATGTTCTTCTCGCCGACGATTTACGCTTCGGGCGAGCGCGTTTTCTACGTGACGGACTGGATTCTGCTTGCCGCGTTGCTCTTGCTGCTTGAAAAAATTCCTACCGAACGCGCCAAGAACGCGTTTGTCGCATCGGCTTTGGGATTTGCGGTTTTAAACCTGCTCACGCAGGTCCCCGAGATGCTCGCCAAATTAAACGGCTAGCGCTGTTTCGCCCAGTTAATGGCGTCTTCTACGCTCGTGATTTTACCGTCGAGCTGCAGTTCAAAACTCTGCTTGATGATTTCGCCCATCTGCTTGCCGGGCTTCACGCCCAAATCCATCAGCATCTTTCCCGTAAGGAACGCCTGGGGCGCGGCTTCAATCAAACCGTTTTCGTCGGCAGCCTTCCACAGCGCATCGGCAAAGGATTCGCTTCCAAGAGATTCGCTTTCAGAAGAATTGCCTTCAAGAGATTCGCCTTCAAAAAATTCCCGCGGAGCGCATTTCACGAGCAGGCACAACAGCTTGAGGCCGCCGAGCTTGACTGCGAGGCGGCGTAGCGACGGCACGTCGCAAGCGATGCCCTTGTCCAGATTCCGGAACGAATCCAACAGCACCGGGACGTTCTTGACGAGGTGCGTTTCGTTGGTGATGCGTTCGAGGAACTTGAGCGAACGTTCCGAACTTCCGCAAAGGAGGGCGGCAAACGCGAACTCCATCGCCTGCGCTTCCGAAAGCGCGACGTTCCCTTCTGCGACGTTTCCGCAACAGGTTTCGCGCAAGTCGGCCATCTTGTCAAGAATCGCGCCCAACGCTTCCCAGGAACCTTCAAACGGCCGAATCTCCGGGAAGTAGCTGTCCAGCTTTATATCCAAAAACGCGCGCAGCCCTAAAGAAGGCTTGCCCGGTTTCAAAAGCCACTTCTTGAATTCTTCAAACAGGCGCTCCACACTCAGGTCATCAAGCGAAAGCGTGCGGCAAAGTTCCACCGTCGCAGGCGCGAGCGTACAGCCAAAGCGGCTCGCGAACTGCACGCCGCGCAAAATGCGCAGCGAATCTTCGGCAAAGGCAGGCCCCACGTGGCGCAAAATATGCGCCTTCAAGTCGTCAATACCGCCGTAAGGGTCGCAAAGCGTAAGGTCCGGCAGTTCCATGCCCATCGCGTTGATGGTAAAGTCGCGCCGGAGCGCCGCCTCCTTGAAGCTGAGTTTTTCATCGGTATGCACCACGAAACCGCGGTGGCCGTAACCGACCTTGCTTTCGGTACGCGGGAACGAAAAGTCGAGCGAAAGCCCCTTCATCGCCAGGTGAATCACGCCGAACGCCTTGCCCACCAAGTTCGTGCGGCCGTACTTCGAAAGAATCGGCACCAGGGCATCTTGCGCCATGTCGTAAACTTCAACGTCGTAGTCGCGGCAGGGCTTGCCGAGGAGTGCGTCACGCACCCATCCGCCCACCAAAAAGGCACGGCCGCCCGCCTCGCGGATATCTCCCGCGATTTTCAACAAGCGCCCCGGTAAATCCGGTTCAAACCATGCGCCCGCAAGCGTCTGTATTTTCGCCATGCGCTAGAACCGCCTTACTGGAAACTGCCTACATCTGCGGCAGAAGTGTCCACCGGCGTTTCCGTCGACTTTTCTTCTTCCGACTTTTCTTCCGCCGGTGTCATGGCGCCATAGCGGTCATAGATACTCGTCGTCTGTTCGCCGCTAGAATCCTTCAATGCCTTCGATACCGAAACGTCTTCCGGTTCGCCGCTCGGAACGATCGAACCGTCTTCGGCCACCTTCATCTTCGCCTTCGAAGAATCCTTCGAAACAAAGCGGTCGTAAATGCTCTGGCGCCTTGCGGCAGCCTCGCCCTTCTTTTTCGCTTCGTCTTCGCGGCACACGCGCAGTTCCTCTTCGGCAAAGGCGCGCTGGTCGGGCGAATAAGTCATCGTATTCAAGCGGTATTCGATTTCGTCACAGACAACGCCCTGGCGCTCCGCAGCGCAGGATTCTAAAAACAGCACGGCTCCAAAGGCCATACCACACAAACATAAAGCCCACTTGTTCATAGGCACCCCCATCATCAATGGATGATAATAAACTTGCCCTTCTTCGTCTTCTTGGAATTCTTCACGACGTAGTAATACACGCCGGGAACGACGAGTTTACCGCTCTTGTCGGTTCCGTCCCAGTCCACTCTTCCGCCATACATATCTTCACCGCGGAAGAACCGGATGAGCGCTCCGCCACGGTTGTAGATGCTTAACGTAGCGTCTTCGGCCAAGAAGTCAAACGAAATATACCTGTGGATTTTCGGGCGGAACGGGTTCGGGAAGGCCAACACCTCGGTCGTTGCCGAATCCGTCATAAACGATTCGTTAGCACGCAGGTCGTTCCTCTTGTACCAAGAAAGTCCCTGTTCGTGAGCCGCCCACAACACGCCCATTTCCGGGTCAATCGCGATATCGTCCACGGCGTCGCTCAACATGCCGTTGCGCGACGTAAAGCGCTGCGTCGTAAGCGTATCGAAGGACTTGCCCTTACGGGAAAGGCGATAGACGCCCTGCGCCGTGGTACCCACCCACACATTGTGATGCGGGTCCAAACCTATCGACGTGTATTCTGCGCCACTAAGGCCGCTCACGGAAGCAGGCATCTTGATGGTATCTTGATCTATGTCGTAGTAACCCAGCTTGTTCGTGGTCACCATCCACAGCAATTCATTCTTCTTATCCAAAGACATATCTATGGGCGAACCTTCATCGAGCCCATGGAGCGTCTTCTTGGAAACCTTCACCAGGCGCCCCCCGTTCTTGGACGGCGGCGAAATACGAATGATATCAAGGGCGCCGCTCGACGAAGCCGACGGAGACTCGCGCGCACTGACATAGACATCCCAGTCAACCCCGTTCTTGGCAGGCGTCACCAGAATGGCTCCCGTCAAGGGCATGCTGCCCACTTGCTTGAGGCAGCTCATCTCGCCATCGCGCGAAATATAGACGAGGCTATAGCCGTTAGTATCTGCCGATGCCGTCAGGAATCCAACGGAATCCGGAGCCGCCGTCGTACCGGCCGTAACCGTATAGCTGTGGGCATAGTTATCCATGCACAGCCCGTCATCCGGCGTCAAGAAATGGGTCCGTTCCCTGCCCCACTTCGAGTATAGGTAAAAACCTTCGCCCCAAATATGGTAAAGCACCGTACCATCGTGCAAAGAAGACAATACCTTCATGCGGTTCGAGTAGGCGGCCTCCATATTGCCATAGCCCCTCTCATCGTAATACCGCAATTCCGACCACTCACTGCCATTGGTATAAGCGAACGCGCCCTTCGACGATCCCACCAAAACGCCACCAGCACCATCGCCCACCAGAGCCAACTCGTAAGCAGAGCCCAGTTCATATGAAGCGCGGACGCCCATCTCGTGGAACTTGCCGCCGGAATAAAAGAAAACATCTTCACTGCCAATCAGGTAGGCCGTCCCGTTCGAATAAGTATTAATCCACTTGATGATACTCTTGCCATCTTTGTACAGGCTCGATTCCTTGATCTTCTTGCCAAAAAGGAGAATCTTGGAAGAATCCTGAACCGACGAAGATTCCTTGCCATCTTCGGTCCAGCTCCACGTGCCCGCCTTAGGGTACATCTTCAGCGAATCACCCTTCCACGCCATTCCATAAACTTCGGAAGTCGTTTCCACGCGTTCCCAGGAATCCGGGTCAATCAAGCTCATGTCCGACCACAAGTTTTTCCACGCCATCTTGCGGCGGAAAACCTGCTTGCCCGTAGAAACATACAGGTAATCCCCGTGCACCGATATAACCTTCGGGGGGAACACGGCAAAAGACACATCGCCAATGCGGTTAATGGAAAGGATAGATTTTGACTTGTCGATATCGAAGAAGGCGATATAGTCTTCGAAGGTAATGACGATGACGTTACCCACAATCTTCGACTGGTCCGGCAAAGCCTTGCGCCCGCTAGAAAGGTAGGAACGGTTCAAGACCGTCCACCCGTTCAAATCGCCACGGAGGGAAGCGACCAAACCGTATTCCGATACCGCATAGACGCCCTTGGGCGACGTGACCACCGCACGGAAATCGGATGTTTCCAAGCCGTTGTTGGCCATATACACTTTATCAAAGGTACTCGTCTTAATCCTGATGCCGCCCGCAGAACCGTAAACAACGCCATCGGCATACGGCGCAACAGAATAAATCGGGAAGGGACGCGAAAAAACTTTCCAACCGTCACCGGCGAAACAGGGCACCGTCAACAAGGCACCGATCAATAAGTTCAGTAATATTCTCACACCTTAAAATTACGAAATTATTCATGCCCGGAACACAGCTTCCGCATCTTCGTTATGGCAAAATGTCGCCGCTTGCGAATGGCATTTGGCGAAATCCCTATTACTGTGCTTATTTCTTCCGTTGAAAATCCGCCAATATAGGTCATTTCTACAATCATCCGCTCCAAGGGGGCCAGAACGGCAAAGAAAGACTCAAAGTCCGCTTCGGGGGCGTCGACGAACTTGTGAAAAACAGAACGTTCGGACGGCAGGGAATAAAGGCTTTCGACCGTGCCGCCCAGTTTGGACATAGTGTAGGTGGAATGGCGTTCGGCGACCATATCGCAATGGGCGTGGTTGAGGACGCAAGAAAACCAATGGAAAAAGAACCGACGTTCCTTGAGCGAGGCTGCGTTTTGACAAAATTTTAGAGCCACGGTCTGAAAAAGATCCTTCGCATCCTCTTCGGCTTTGCATTTTGAGACGCACAATTTGTAAATTGTACCGGAATACCTTTGCCAAATGGATTCAATCCAGTCTGGCAAGGCTTCACCGTTTTTGTTATTCTCGTTCATGGATATACCCAAACCCACAAAAATCGAGCCTTAATCTATGTTTTTTTCGAACAAAATCACACACCAGGGGCATTTTGCAAACAACTGTTGCATTTTTGCAGCTATCGTTGTCATTTTGTTTTCATTTGTTTGCAAAGCCAATGCGGAAGAGTTCAACATGAACGCCATGCCGCCTCCGGAAACAAGCCTGAATTACTCCGTAGGTGCGCTCTCTGATTCTTCGGCTGTGACCGTCGATGTCGTCATTCCGGACAAGTGGCACGTGAACGCGAACGTGGTCGTGGATGAATTCCTCAAGCCGTCTTCTATAGAGCCGGTTTGGCCCGAGCCCATCAAGGAATACAACGAAGTATTGGATTTCGAGAACCTCGTCTTCAGGGGTTATTTCCAGATCAAGATTCCCGTTGTCGCCATAGAAGAAAGTTACGACAGTCTCTCCACCAAAGCGGTTTTCCATTACCAGGCCTGCGACAATTCCATCTGCCTTGCTCCCGCGAGCGTAGAGGTCCGCATCGGCAGCCGTTTGGGCGCAAAAGCCGGCGGTTTAAAAAAAAACGAAGGTAACGGGGCTGGGAACGCGGCTGAGGTAGGGAACGCGCCGGAACTGAAAGACTCTCAGGATTTAAACGACGCCGAAGATTTAAACGGCGCCGGAGCCGGAAGCTTCTCGGGTAAAGAAGGTGCCGCTGCCATCGCGCTGCTTCTCTTCTTCGCCTTCCTGGGCGGAATCATTTTGAACTTGATGCCGTGCGTGCTGCCGGTGCTTTCGCTCAAGCTGTTCAGCCTTATCAAGGAGGCCGGAGAATCTCGCGGCCGGCTGGCCGCCCTCGGCCTTTCGACGACCGCGGGCATCCTCGTGAGCTTCTGGGCGCTTGCCACCATCGTTGCCGTCGTAAAGGCGGGGGGCGGCGTAGCGGGCTGGGGCATGCAGTTCCAGAGTGCAGGCTTTATCGCGTTCATGGCGGTTATCCTCACTGCGTTCGCGATGAGCTTCTTCGGTGTTTTCGAGATTTGGCTCCCGTGGAGCGCAACGACGAAGATGGACGAGGCCGGCCGCAAGGCGGGGCTTGCCGGGGCGTTCTTTACGGGCGCGCTGCTCGTATTGCTGAGCACGCCGTGTTCGGCGCCCTTCCTCGGGACCGCAATGGGATTCGCGTTTACCGCAACCACTCCCGTACTTTTCCTGTTCTTTACCGCCGCCGGCGTGGGGCTTGCTCTCCCCTACCTTTTGGTGAGTGCCTTCCCCGCGATACTGAAGGTGTTCCCCAAGCCTGGGCCGTGGATGGTCAAGCTGCAAAAAGTGATGGGCGTCTTGCTGCTCGCCACCGTCGTTTGGCTCCTGTGGATTGTGAACGAACAGGCCGGCGGAATGGGCGTCGCGCTCTTCCTGGGCATCGTTTTCGTTACCGTCCTCCTCAGCGTACTCCTCGGCAAGTTTGCACCTCCGGGAGTCGCGTTCGGCCGCGAAGCGGGCACGTTAGTCGTTTCTGCCGCAGTCCTCGCCGCCATCTGGTTTGCCGCGGCCGCACCGCGTTACGAGCAGACCGTGCAGGAGCGTTTCGAGGCCCGCATGTCACAGCAAATGCTTGAAGGC
>CACXKY010000124.1 GCA_902768325.1 Fibrobacter succinogenes | reverse complement strand
AGCCTGAAGGCCAAGTTGATGGCCGAAGGCATCAAGTTTACCTCCGAAACGGATACCGAAGTCGTCGCCCACCTCATTGCGAGGTTCTACGCCGGCGACCTGAAAACCGCCGTCCTCAAGACGATTGCCCAAATCGAAGGGACGTTCGGCCTCGCCATCATCTCTAGTGAAGAACCGGACACGCTCATTGGCGCACGCCGCGGTTCCCCGCTTATCCTGGGCATCGGCAACGACAACGACTTTTTCCTCGCCAGTGACGTTTCGGCCATCATCAACCATACGCAGAAGGTGGTCTACCTGGACGACAACGACATCGTCCAGATCAAGGGCGGCAGCTATACCATCGTCAACATGAACCGCAGCGAAGTGCAACGCGAGGTCCAAGACGTCGAATTCAACGCCGACGCGGTAGCCAAGGGCGGTTTCCCGCACTTCATGCTCAAGGAAATCTTTGAACAGCCGGAAGTCCTCCGCAACACCATGCGCGGTCGACTCCTCGTCGCCGAAGGCAATGCCAAGCTCGCCGGCCTCGACACGAACATCAAGGAACTGAGGAACATCAACCGCATCATCATCACCGCCTGCGGCACGAGCTACTATGCCGGTATGGTCGGCGAATACATGATTGAAGAACTCGCGGGTGTTCCGGTCGAAGTCGAATACGCTTCGGAATTCCGTTACAGGAACCCCATCATCAAGCCCGGGACGCTCGTGCTTGCCATCAGCCAGTCCGGCGAAACGGCCGACACGTTGGCCGCCCTCAAGGAAGCCCAGCAGAAGGGCGCAACTGCGCTTGCCATCTGTAACGGCGTCGGTTCCACGATTGCACGTACCAGCGACGGCGGTGTCTACCTGCACGCAGGTCCCGAAATCGGCGTTGCCAGTACCAAGGCGTTCACTTCCCAGGTGACCGTCCTCGCCATGATCGCCCTCCTGCTCGGACGCCAGCGCCGCCTTTCGATTGAAGCCGGCACGACGATTGCGAAGGCCATGCTCGACCTTCCGGGCCTCGTGGAAAGCACCCTTGAACTTTCCGATACCATCGCGAAGATAGCCTCGCTGTACTCGACCGCCGGGAACTTCCTTTACCTGGGCCGCCACTTCAACTACCCCGTAGCCATGGAAGGCGCCCTCAAGCTTAAAGAAATCAGCTACATCCATGCTGAAGGCTACCCGGCCGCCGAAATGAAGCACGGCCCCATCGCCCTGATCGATGCCAACATGCCCGTCGTCGTGATTGCCCCCAAGGACGTCCTGTTCGACAAGGTCATCAGCAACGTCCGCGAAATCAAGGCCCGCGGCGGACAAGTCATCGCGATAACCACGGAAGACTGCCACCCGCTCGATGAAATTGCAGACCATATCATCAAGGTTCCGCAGACTCTCCCGATGCTCATGCCGATTATCACCAGCATTCCGCTACAGCTGCTCGCCTACCACATCGCCGTCTTGCGCGGCAACGACGTGGACCAGCCGAGAAACTTGGCGAAGAGCGTGACGGTGGAATAGCGGCGCCTACGGCGCAGTTACTAGTTAATAGTTACTAGGAACTCTAATATCAAGAAGCTTCTCGGTATAAACCTTCCTAGTAACTCGGAACTCCGAACTCGTAACTCTTATTACTACATTTATTCCGTGATGCAAGAAGTCGAAGAACAGGAAGATTACGAAGTCAACATCGGGTCGTTCAATGGGCCGATGGATTTGCTCGTATACCTCGTCCAGAAGAAGGAAATGTCCCTGGACCAGATTCCTATCGCCGAAATCGCCGACGACTTTTTAGCCTGGGTCAACAAGATTGGCGTAGCCGACCTTTCGAAAGCAGGCGACTTCTTGTACATGGCAAGCCGCCTGATGGCCCTCAAGGTGCAGGAACTGCTCCCTGCCGAAGAACGCGACCCCGAACTCGTTGAAGAATACAACGAAGACCGCGAAAAGCTGATGCAGGAAATGCTGGAATACCAGCGCTACAAGCAGGTCGCCGGCGGCCTACAAGACATGGAAGGCCAGAACTTCGGTACGTACAGCCGCGGCCGCCTCGAAAAGACGCAGAACGAAGAAGACACGCTTGCCGACGCAAACATCTGGCAGCTGTTCCGCGCCTACCAGAAAAGCCTCAAGACCAAGATTTCCGAAACGGTCCACCACATCGAACTCGACTACGTGACCATCCAGGACCGCCAGCAGGCCATCAACAACTACTTGAACGTGAACGGACGCGCGCTGTTCGAAGACCTGCTTGACAACGACAGCCACCCCATCGTGGCCGCGGTGACGTTCATGGCCCTCCTCGAGATGATCAAGACCGACGAGGTGGTGTTCCGCCAGAGCGAACTGTTCGGCCCTATCTGGATTTACCGCAAGAAGAACAACCCCGAGTACGCCGACGAAATGGCCCGCGAGACGGTATTCTTCTCGAAGGATCCCGACGTGAAGCCGGGACTCGTAGAAGTCATCCGCAACCAGGCGCTTGCCCGTTCGCAGGCAGGCAGCGTTGGAGACATCGCCGCAGTGATGAAAGAAGCGGTACTGTGGACGACGCGCGGCAGGAACGTGACCGACGAAGATTTGCAGGCCATGCTCGAGGGCCGCGAAGACCTGAGCGAAGTGCAGGACGACCCGTTTACCGACATGCTGCGTGAAGAAGGTACCGTTCCGCCCGCCGAAAATGCTACCGCAGAGACGCCTGCTGCAGAAATGCCCGCAACGTCTACGGAAGCCTCAACGCACGTTGATGGAACGCTCGCAGCGCCAGCGGAAGAACAGCCCGCGAAAGCCGCACCTGTGGAGTCCGCGACTATTAACGCCGCGACACCTGTTGAAGAAACACCTGTGGAGTCCGCAACGTCCGCGATTGAAACGCCCGCGGACGAACCCTCCAGCGAAAAGCCCGCCGCTGAATCTCCCGCCGACACGTCGCAAATGAGCGACGAGGAATTCGAAGCCTTCATGAAAAAGGCGCAGGCTTATTATTCCGAGGATGCCGCAAATAAAACCGCGGCCGAAGAATCTGCAAATGAAAACATCGCCGAAGAATCCGGCGATGACGAAGACGAAGGTCCGACCGTCTACGGCGCGGACGAAAATTAAAAATCTGTAGACAAAACGAAAAGAACTCAATCCCTAGAATTCAAACAATTTTATGAATGGTTCTTTAAAAAAGTGGTTTCTTGCTCTTGCCCTGCTTTTGATAGCAGGGTGCTGCAATTCCGATGATGATAGTGAATCATGGAACGCAGAGGCCGTTTGTCCAGCCGAAGGCACGAACGCCTACGGCATGCCCAATCGTGGCACATTCACTGACGAACGTGATGGACAAGTATATAAATACACTACTATAAACGATGAAGTGTGGATGGCAGAAAACTTGCGATATGGGGACAGCATAAACAGCGAAAGCTTAATAGGCAATACTCAATGCTACAACGATATTGCCGAAAACTGCGAGATATACGGACGTTCATACACTTGGGCAGCAGCAATTGATTCGGTAAGACGTTCCAACGACACGACATTTTCGCGACAAGGAATTTGTCCCGAAGGCTGGCACTTGCCTTATAGCAGCGAATGGAATGATTTAATTGATTTCGTTGGTGGATATTTTGGGTACGAAAAAGCCAACAAGGAACTCAAATCAACAAATGGATGGAATGAAGATACAGAATTACATGATAACTATGGATTTTCAGTGATACCGACAGATAGCGCAGGAACTCGTTCATATTTTTGGACAGCATCAGAACTCACCGATAAGGATGCAATGGCTGTAAAATTTTCTAGTGAATTTGATTATGTAGATGTCGCACAATTTCCCAAAAGGAACCATTTTTCCATTCGCTGTGTCCACGACAAAATCAAAAAATGTAAAAAGCGCTAGGCTTTGTTTATCTTCTTTCGCTAATCCCAGTTGATGCTCGGCGGAGGATCCTTGAGGTCCTTGTTCTGCTTGGCGGCCTCGAACTTTTTCTGCAGGAGTTCCTGTCGGTTCTTCTGCGCTTCTTTGGCGGCAGCGAACTTCGCTTCCAAATCGGAACTGCGCGTGCTCTGTTCCTTAAGGAACTCGTCGAAGGACTTGGTCTCTTTCTTGTATTCCTTATGCGAGAGGACTTCGCCCGTATCGGCGTCCACGACGATTTCGCCCTTGCACATCGGGCATTCGATAGTCAACGTCTTTACCGCCATAAGGCCTCCTAGTCCCTACGCCCGCCGAGAAGCCCCGCGCGGTACGCCCAGTAGAGCAGTTGCAGAATGGAAGAAATTGCAGCGGCCACGTAAGTAAGGCCCGCGGCAAAAAGCACTCCGGAAACTGTGTTGTATTCCCTACCCTGCGCCACCACGTCCATGCGGGCAAGCGCCTTCTTGGCACGGGAAGAAGCATCGAATTCCACGGGAACCGTCACGAGCGTAAAGAGCGTCGCGGCAGCGAACAGAACAACGCCGGCCAACGCGAGGGAATAACCGAGAGCGCGTCCGGCGCCCATCAGCACGATACCGATAATCACGAGCCACGGACCGAGATTGCTTCCGATGTTTGCGACCGGCACAATGGCAGAACGTAGCCACAGCGGAAAATAGCCTTGCGCATGCTGGATGGCATGGCCCACTTCGTGGGCAGCGACACCCGCGGCACTCGCATTGCGGCCGTAGTAGACTTCCTTCGAAAGGTTGAGCGTCTTGTTCAGTGGGTTGTAATGGTCCGAAAGGAACCCGTGGTGTACCAGAACCTTCACGTCGGTAATCCCGGCGTCCATAAGGATGGCCTTCGCCACATCGGCACCGGTAAGCCCGCTGGAAATGTTCACTTTCTGGCCCGCGGCAAAGCGGGTCTTGACCAGCATGGAAACACCGCCCGAAAGGGCGAGCGTCACCAAAAGAATCATCATGTATAAAGGATCGAACATCATATTCTGTAATATACAAAAACTACATGTCGCCGGCATCAATCTTCGCCTTGTCACGGGCGTGCGTCAACAAAAGGCCCAAAGCGAGGTACACGATTCCCTGGATGGCGAGCTGGTAAAGCTTGGGCGCCACATCGTAAATATCGCCCCCCATCTGTTCAATCGAAAGCCAGGCCGGCACCGCGAACGTACTCGGCAGAATGTACGAAAGGGCCGTCATCCAGTGCGGCATCAGGTAGCTGGGCCAGCTAAAGTTCGCCAGGAAAAGAATCGGGATAGAAAGGTACAGGAACAGCTGCATGCTGGATTCGCGGCGCAAGAACACCTGAGAAACGACCATGCCCAAGTTGATCGTCGACGCGAGGAACACGATGGAGAAGACGACCATCGGCAAGACTTCGCCACGCCGCGGGAAGTCGAACAGGTTGTAGACGATGCAGTGGTAGAACAGGATAAAGGAACAGTAGTGCAAGAAGTAGGCCAGCGAACGACCGAAATAGCGACACAGTACCGATTCGTTCTCGACAGGACTGTCACGGAACTTCTTGCGGAAACGGCGATGGGCTCGCGAACCGCCCAGCACGCAAATGCCGATGATGAGCGACTGCTGGAGGATGACCACGAGGACGCTCGGCACCACATAATTGGAATAGCTGCCGGAGCTGTTGTACAGCGTCTGGATGCTGATGGGAATCGGGTCACGCATCGCGATAGCCTTCGCCGAAGGCACCTGCTTGCCCAATGCAATCTGCTTGACCTTGTTCGTCGCGCCCAGCGTCAAGGCGCAAGTGGAGAACGCCGTACCGATGGCACCGTGGAGCATCACGTAGGCTCCATGCGTAAAGATGTTCACCGAAACCTGTTCATGGTTGCGGATATTTTTTTCCATGTCCTCGGGAATGACCATGAACCCGTAGATTTCATCACGGGACATCGATTCTTCCGCCTGGCGGCGATCTGCATAAACAGCCTTCACCTCGATTTGCTGTGCCGCCGTCGCCATGCGGGTCAGTTCGCGCGACATTGCCGTATTGTCAAGGTCTACAACAGCGACCGGCACCTTCGACACCGTCTGGTTGATATAGGGCGTCGGGTAATAGAAGGCATAGAGGACGCCGGCCACCACGAGCAAGAGCACCGCGGCCGGATCCGTGTACATCAGTTTCCATTCGGCAAAGGCCACTTTCAAGAGACGCTTGATCATGAGCGCACCTCCGCGACCTTGCCCGCTTCAAACGCGGTTTCCCTACGCAGGTGTTGTTTCCAGCGCATGGACATGAGGAACGCGCCCAGCACATTCCAGAACACCGCCATCCCGATAAGGATCTTCATCACTTCCCAAGCCGGTTCCGCACTCACGTCTCCGAGAAGCATCATCGACTGGATCTTGAGCGTATGCGTCAGCGGGAGGATAAAGGCAAAACAGCGGACGGCAA
>CACXKY010000123.1 GCA_902768325.1 Fibrobacter succinogenes | reverse complement strand
CCGAAGAACTCGGCTACTACACGGGTCAAGACGAAGAGCGCGTTTACATGGCCCAAATCAGCCTAGGATTCTAAGCCTTCGTACTTTTTGAAAACTATTTACCGCCGACAGGGAACAGCGCGAACTGCAACTGGAAAACCTTGTCGCTGTTCTTGTCTTCTTCGGCAATAAGCGCAATCTCCTTGCGGAATGCGTTGATGCGTTCCACGATGCGCTCGTAGCCTTCCTGGCTAATGCCGAGCGTAAGGCCCGAAATATGGCGTTTGCCTGGTGGGTCGCGGTCGATGGAATCGGCGGCGAGCTTTAGACACTGCTGATGGAACCCTCGGAGCGCGAGTTTTGACGTGCGGTCGCCTGTGGTAATGGCACTTTCTGTCAGCTCGTATTTGCCGTTCTTGTTCTTATTGATGAGCTGACAGTCTTCAAGCAGTTTCACGGACTTCTTCGCCTCTTCGGCGGTGATGCGTGGGTGCACGCGCCTCGCGAGTGTCTCGTAGTCGCCGTCAAAGCCGTACATGCCGATGAGGCTCCTTATGGTAAGGTGCCTCCAGTGGCTATACACCATGTATTGCGTATGCCCGAGCAGGTGCTGCTTTTCCGCAAAGCGGACCACCTTGAGTACGGCCTGCATCTCTTCGAATGCGCCGTTGCGTTCTTCGGTAGTTTCCGCCTGGTTGAACTTGACGAGTGCGACGAAGAATTCCGTCTCGTGCTTGCCGAGCCTGAGGCCGCTTGCGACCTTGGGAATGCTCTGGCTCGAAAGGTTCTTGTCGCCGTTCATGACGCGACTGATGAAGTCCTTGGCCTTGAAACCGATCTTGTCCGAAAACACGCGGAGAGAGAAGGCGGGGTTCGCCTCCTTCTTGGCATTGGTAATCCTTCAGGAACCCCCGGTAATCCAGGTATTCGAAGATTTTCTTTGACGGATTCTTTTCGCCCATGCCTTTAAATGTAAGAAAAATGTGTGGAATGGGGTATTTCGGTTATTTTTCCCGTTGTCCAGGAACAACGCTAAATATGGCTTGTAAAAGAAAAGTGTGGGCAAAATCATTCTTTTGAGGTAGATTTTGCCTAGTTCCCGCGTAAGTTGTGCAGATGTCTGCGTTGTCCGGGAAAGGGTGTATTATGATGAAAAGAGTGTTTGGTACCGTGGCGTGTGGAGTGTGGTTTGCCGCGGCGGCTATAAGCCCCTCCGAGGTGGTGTCGCTTCCGAGCGACGCCGCCTACGGTGGTGGTGACAAGGTGGGTTCGCAGTTGGTTGCCGCGACTTATAACGCAGGTGAGGGGCCGGGAATCTGGATTGTGGCCGATGGCGGCTACAGGCTCTACCACAATGGCGCGCTCCTTGCCGAAGACAATCAGGCGGGTCGCGTGCGCTTTGTTCCGATGACCTTCCTCCCCGGCGAAAACGCGATTTCTGTCGTAGGTGTGAACGGACAGGGCGCCCCGGGCGTCATGGTGCAAATTGATGACCTCGACAAATCCTACTATTCCGGCAGCGGCTGGAAATCAAAACCCGTAGTAAGCAACGACTCCTGGAAAAACAAGGGCCGCGACCTTAGCCAGTGGGGTGGTGCGACGACCCTGAACTATGCGAGCAACAAGCTCCCGAGCGGGGCGGCCCTTACCGGCTTTGCCGCAAATACGCAGGCCAAGTGGATTTGGACTTCCGCCGAAACGGACCCGACTGCCGTGCTCCTTTTCACATTCAACGTGAAGGCCGAAGGTTTCGGAGCCTCCACAACGGGCGGTGCAACTGGCAATATCGTTTTCGCGAGCGATTCCGCAAGCATCCGCAAGTACCTGCAGAGTAACGATGCGGTAACGATCCTTGTGCCCGAAGGTACTTACGATTTTAGGCAGATGCGCAATGCGGTAACCGAGGCGAACAAGCAGGGGCGTACCTGGTGCCGCACGACTTGCAGCGAGAAGAACCGCGTGACGGGCAAGACGAACAAGTTTTACCGCATCGCCTTCGAAAAGAACAGCTGCGCAAGCCTCGGCGAATCCGGACTCGAAATCGTGAAGGAGTCGGACAATCTGCAGGCGTGGAGCAACTGGATTACCACCAAGCCGAACAAGAGCCTCGTGGGCATGGGTCGCGGCGCGAACCTGCGTGGCGCATCCATAGTGGTGCGTAGTAACGAGGGTTCGTACAACCACATTTACCGCAACCTTGCCATTTACGACGTGAACCCGCACCTGATTGAAGGCGGCGATGGCCTTGAAACTGTGGGCACCGCCTCAAAGCATGTGAAGGGCTTCTGGGCAGATCACATCAGCTACAAGTGGATTAGCGACGGCATGGACATGGAATTCGTGGACGATGCCACCATCAGCTACCTGGATTTTGACGGCGCGAACGAATACAACTGCTGGGGAACTGACCCTTACATGGCGCTTGTCGAAGATGCGCACCTGACTTACGCGAACAACTACTGGCACAATACCTACGGCCGCGTGCCGAAGGTCACTGGCGAAAGCAACGGTTCGCAGGTGCATCTGTACAACCAGTACGTGGACTACAACCGCTTCTTTATCGCGGGTGCGAACGGTCATAGCGCAAATGCGAAGGCCTACGTGCGCTACGAGAACAGCTATATCGATAACGGCCAGGGCTATTTGGCCGAATGGGGCGACAACGGCTACGTTTACTTTAGTGGCGTCACGTTCGGGAGCGGAACAAAGCAGCAGCACCGCTACAACGGTACGGTGACGCAGGGCGTCCCGAATGCGGCGACGTTCAACCCGAGCTACAGCTTTGAAAAGCGCACCGTGGCGAACATACCGAAGGAAATCCCGAACCTCGTCGGCGTGGGTGGGCGCTACGGCAAGATGCCCGAATACAACCAGGCTTTCGGACAGAGCAACAAGGCGGCGAGCGTTTCTATGATAGCCCCTGCAGCGGGTGCAAAGTTCGAGGCGGGCGCTACGGTGACGCTGAAGGCCGACGCGAAGGACAGCGACGGTTCCGTGAAGAGTGTCGCCTTCTACGTGGGCAACACGCTGGTCGGTTCTGCAACTGCCGCACCCTACCAGGTAAATGCAAGCGGGCTTGAACCGGGAGTGTATTCCGCGGTTGCAGTCGTGACGGACAATTCTGGCCTCTCGCAGATGTCTTTGTTTGTGACCTTCACGGTCGAAGGAACTGCAGCCTCGTCTTCGAGCGAGGTGGAGTCCTCTTCGAGCGAAACACCGGAATTATCTTCAAGCGAGTCGCCGCCATCTTCTAGCTCGAATGCCGTCTCTCCGGAATCGAGTTCCAGCAAAACTGATGCCGTCCCGCAGGTTGTGAATTTCGCGACCGAAGCCGAGACCGCCTACTACCGCATGTTCGACATGCAGGGGCGCCCGCTGTTCGCAGGCTATAAGAAGCCTGCGAAGATGCCCGCAGCACGGGTCATCGTAGTGGAATTCACAAAGGGCGGCACCGTCAAGCGTCGATATTTAGAATAGGTATTCCATTTTTGGCAATTCTTAGTTATATTGGTATCGATGCAGTTCTGTAAAAACATAAAAGCTGTAACGGTCGCCTCGTTGGCGACCTTTATGGCGTTTTTTGCAGGATGTTCTTCGGACAGCCACGTGGCAGGCAATAGTGCCGAAACGGGTTCCCCGGAACTCGCAGGCATCTTGGTGCTGGATGGTGGCAAGCCGGCCGCACATGCGCGTGTACAGTGCGTGCCAGGCGACTACAACATCGTTGCTGCAAGCGAGGCTGACCAAGTCCTGCCTTCTGCGTTCGAAACCGAAACGGATGAAAACGGCAACTACGAATTCGATTCCATCCCGGCGGGCAGTTTCTCTCTCGAGGCTTTCCATCAGGAATCGGGCCAGATGCTTCTGGTGCAGAACCTGAGTGCCGAAGAGGACGAGCCCCTTGCTGTAAATGACACTTTGCGTAATTCCGGAACGGTCAAGCTTCTTGTGCCGGGCGAGTTCCGCGAAAACCAGGGTGGCGAGGCCATTGTCATCGGGACGACAATTCGCAGAAGGGTTTCTGTACAGAACGGGAAAATCGTGGTCGATAGCCTCCCGGCAGACACTTTTGAACTTGTCATTTACATGGACAAGTTGTTCCCGGTCGGTTTTGAAAATATTGCGGTACAGCCAAATAAAACGACGGTCTGGGGCGATTCGGTGACTTACACCTTCAAGGCTCCGCTCGCACTCCCCGATGAAATCGATTCTCTCGGCAACGTCGTGAGCGATTTCCCGCTGGCCATCCGCTTGACGAAAAATGAAATTGCTTTCGATTCTGCGGAGGTGGTGAATGGCCGTTGGGAGGCCGTGCGCATTTCGCAGGACGGAAATCGTAGCAAGAAACTCCCGATCGCGCAGACCTACTATGACGCTCAGACCAAAGAGGCTGTGTTCTGGGTGCGTGTCGATTCGCTGAATGTTTCCGATTCGCTGGAACTCCATTTTGACAACACCATGGCCCCCGCATACGCGAAGGATGTGTTCCCCACGAACCGTAGCTATTCTCTGGTTTGGCATTTCGATAGCGGCCTTGCACCTGTGGGCGATGGAGCGGAAAAGAAATACTTCGAAGGTCTGCCGACAGGGGCTGTGATTGCCGACGGTGTTGTGGGCAAGGGGACAAAACTTGATGAAGGCGATGTTATTGTTGCCGAGAATTCGAATGTGGCTGATACCTCGCACAAGGTGAACTTGAATTATGACGGTAGCGAATATTTCTGTTTCTCGGTGTGGGTAAAGCTCGATAATCTTGACAAGAAACAGATTATTTTCCAGAAAGAAAAAGAATACGATCTTCGCTATGATCCGGAGAAAGGCTTTGTCGTGAATCTCTGGGTTCCCGACTCCGTGAACTACTTGTACTCTTGGGCGTCGGGAACATCGGGTATCAAGGCGGGTGAATGGATTTATATTGCATTTAGTCGGCATACGACATCCCAGGTCGTTTTCTACTTAAATGAAAATAAGATTGAATCTGAACCCGAACAAATTGCTTGGGGCGGAGTCCGCGACTTGCGGGATTTTATTGTGGGCGGCTTTACCGGTACGATTGACGAACTCATGCTCGGCAGCTGCTACCGCGACGATTCCTGGACGCGGCTCACTTACCTGAACCAGCGTCCCGAAAATTACTGGCCGGTGGTTACTGCTAAATAATTGCAAAACATAATTGCAACGAGGTTCGTTGTCCTTAGACAACGCGTAAATAAAAAGTTCAATGCTCCCTAGTGTTAAAGGGAGTATTTTTGTATTAGCATAAAAGTTGGAGTGTGTCATGCAAAAAAGTTGTTTGGGATTGATTCCGGGTGCCGTTTTGTCGGCTGCCCTGTGTGTTCACGTATACGCGGCGTCAGGTGATGCCTACACATGGCCCGGTTACCGCAGCGACCTGGATTACGACACAAAGTCTAATCTGGGCGACATTCAGCCGCCGACCAAGTTCAATAACAATTGTTCGGGCGTTACCGGAAAGAAGGCCGGTAAGTGGTGGGCCTTTTACTGGGGCAAGGATCGCGACACCCGCATTACCGACGTGACGATTGATTCGATCCTCAAGAAGTACGATACCGATTTCGAGTACCTGTACAATGAGATGGGATGGGCGCCGGATGCCCAGGCGCAAGAAGGCCAATACAGTGCTGTTTATTACTATGGCTCGGGTACGTGTGCCGGTGGTGCGAAGGACGATACCACGGGTGGTTGGCAGACATGGGTGGCGGGCTACACGGCGGTGGCAGCCTCGTTCTATCCGCTGTACAGTTTCAATACGAGTTGCCCCTACCGCGATCGCGTGGCACAGATGGATGCGATGATTCACGAGGGAATCCACTCGATGACGAACGGTTACCCTGGCGCAAAGGATGCGCACTGGTTCCAGGAAGCGGGTAACACCTGGATTCAGCAGGATATGTTCAGCCACCGCGATGGTGTATACAGCGGTATGGGATTTCTGAATGCGGCGACGGTTATTGCGCCGTTTATGCCTATTGAAACCTATTCGGGCTGGCTGATTGACGGCACTTTCGGTGGCCCTGGTGGCGGCGCCGATGGCGGTGGCGTGACCGGTAAGAATCAGCGTTACCTGCTGGGTGGCTCGCAGTATAGTAACATTTTCCCGACGTTTATCGGCACGTGGATTGGTACGGGGGCTGTTCGCTGGATTTACGGAAACGCTTACGGTAAGACCAAATACCTGCTCGAGACCTACGGCCTCGACAAGGGGTGCGATGCTTGACATGAAAAAATGGTCCGGCGAAATCAGGAACCTGCTGAATCAGCATTTCGGAAGCGACACCTACTGGGAACAGGACATGTGGGACAACAACAGGAAAAGCTACACCTGGACCATGACGCCTTACCAGACGGTAACGGAAAGCGACGGTTACCTTGTACCGAATCAGGAAACGACTCCTGGGTGGTCGGGCTCGAACGTGGTACCGCTGAAGGTGCAAAACGGCGCTAAAGAAGTGACGGTGAGTTTCTACCCGAACGGTGCGAATTCCAACAACAAGAACATGAACTTCTTGCTGTGCTACCGCGCGACCGACGGAACGCCGGTATACAGCGAACCCATTACGGGCGAAGGCTTCGCGACGCTTCGCCTGGACAAGACGCCTTCTTCGACAAACGGTGCGCGGATGGTTTTCGCGGTCATCGTGAATACCGATTACCAGTACACCGGCAACACGGGAATTCGCAAGCTGCATTACGATTATAAGTTGAAACTGGAAACGGGCGTCAGTGGCGCTGGTGCTGCAAACGTCAAGTACTACAACGACTTCAAGCTGGATTACAAGTGGCCGGAAATTGGCGAGGTTCCGGCAGCTTCGAGTAGCTCCGTTGCATCAAGCAGCTCTGTTGCTCCCGCAAGTTCCAGCAGCTCTGTAGTGTCCAGCAGTCCGACGTCCAGCAGCTCCGAAAAGGTTGTCTCGGACGATGCCACGACATATACCATCACGGTGACTCTGCCGATTGACGACAACTATGCGACGGTTGCGGCGGAATTTGATGTGAACGAAATCGCGCAAAAGCTTGGGCTTACTGCATCGACTCTTTCCCAGGCGACGTTCTTTGCCCAGGAAAGCGACGGCAACACTGCGACTAACAGCACCGCCACCGCTCCGGGGCATTGGTTTGGTAAAGACGGCAAGGTGGTAGAATGGGGCGAGACCGCCTACGTGTTCAGCGAGGCCGACTTGTCGAAAGGAGTACTTGCCGTCGGACATTATCCGAACCGCGTGAAGGACGGCGAAAAATACAGCTTTACGCAGGGACTTTCGTACAACGGCAAAACAGTGCTGTTCAAGGTAAATGTTACTGTTACCAACGAAAAGGATGCTAGCGAGACGACAACGGCACTGATGTACGGACTCGAAGGGGTTTCAACACATATTGACCTCGCGTTCCGTCATGGACAAATCGAAGTACGCTACACGCTTCCGCAGCGCGACAATGTGAAAATCAGCCTGTTCACGGGCTTTGGCGCTCTGATTGTCCAAGAAACGACAGGGATGCAAAACGCAGGCTTGCACTCGCACTCCTTCGACCTGAGCCAATTGCCTACGGCGACCTATATCGTGAAGGTGACTAGCGGCAGTTTCCGCGAGGCTAAGTCTATCAATATTGTCCAATAAGTCGACGAGAATTCAGCGACAGTGGTAAATTCCAAAGCCGCCGACCAATATAAGTCGGCGTTTTTTATATTTCCAATAGTTTATGTCCGGAAAGGCTTGACAGAGCCATTTCCGTATAGGTGAGCCGAGCAGCGAGTGACTCCGTAGGAGTCCCCTAGGGCGCAGGCGAGGATCTTTGCCCGAATTCCATCCCCCAAAACGCCCCATCATTCCGCCTTTTCCTGGAATCCGCCCTTGACCGGGCCTTTTGAATATTGTAGTTTACAGAGAAATGAATGTCGGGAGGTCCCATGCAAAAAATATTTCCGTCCAAGTTCCTGCTACCGCTATTCGGTGCGGCGGCTCTGTTTTCGCTCTATGCCTGCGGAGGGGATTCCTCCAGCAATTCCGAGGAGGCATCCGAAGTCGGTACTTCCGTAGGAACCTTGGACGACCTTCCCAACTGCACCAGCAAGCGTGAGGGTGAGGAGGCTTATGTCGAGGAAGACGACGCGACCTACGTCTGCGAAGACGGAAAGTGGAGTGAAAAAGTTCCTGAGGTGGAATCCTCCGGTAGCAAGTTGACGTCTTCTGCAACGGCAGAAGTGGAATCTTCCAGTAGTGAAATCACCTCATCAGCATCGGAAAAGCCGGAGTCTTCGGGAAGTGAATCTACTTCATCTGCTGTAGAAGAACCTGGGTCTTCTTCCAGCAGCAAGGAGGTTTCGTCGTCCAGTTCAGAACCGGAATCTTCAAGCGAAATATCCATGAACAGTTCTACGGCTGCACCTTGCAATGTAGATGGTGAGAACAATTACAATTACGGTACCCTGACCGACTCCCGCGACGGCCAAACCTACAAGACGGTGACCATCGGCGACCAAGTGTGGATGGCGGAGAACCTGAACTATGCCTACACCGGCGTTCCCTATAACTATAGTGGTTACACCTCCGAATCCACTAGCTGGTGCTATAATGACGAACCCTCCAACTGTGCCAAGTACGGTCGCCTGTACACCTGGGCCGCGGCGGTGGGCAAGACGGAGGAGGAGTGCGGCTATGAAAATGAATGTAACCTTCCTTCCGGGAACATCCAGGGAGTCTGCCCCGAGGGCTGGCACCTGCCCAGCAAAACTGAATTCGAGACACTGTTCACGGCGGTGGGTGGCCAGGACAGTGCCGGTACGACCCTCAAGTCCACCAGCGGCTGGTATAATGACGGCAACGGCACGGACGCTTTCGGGTTCTCGGCGTTGCCTGCCGGCGGCAGGAACTACTATGGGAGTTACTACCTCGAGGGCAGTATCGCGCTCTTCTGGAGTTCTACGGAGTACGATAGCTACTACGCGTACGACATGTACTTGGACTACAGCTACGGCATCGCGGGCCTGGGCAACGGCTATAAGGGCTACGGGTTTTCTGTTCGTTGTCTCAAGGACTAGCAAGTCGAGGGTCGCGGAAATGAGCGTGGCTCATTTCCATGACCGAGACGCAGCAGTCTGCGCTACGCAGTAGCGCCAGGACTAGCGGTGAGGCGAATCCTGCACGGAAATGCTGGCATTTCCGTGGCTCTGTCAAGCCAGACTGTATTTTTTTACGATTTTTACAAAAAAACTGCAATCCAACTGCATTTCCACTGCAAAAATGACCTCGGCTCTGTCAAGCCTTTTTGTATTACTGCGAACCTGCTGCGATGGTCAGATCGCCCAAAACAGCCAAAAAACTCCATTTTTGCAGCCAATTTGCAGTTTCTGAGGGGCTGACGGAACCAAAAAGTTTTGCTAGCGCTTTTTTATATACGATTTAGCTTGACAGAGCCGTTTTTATTGGTGTCTTTCTGTTCACTGTATCTAGCCCGTCAAAAATAGTCCATCACCGTTTTTAGGCTAGAATCGCCATATTCGCGTTTTGGAGCACTTCTGGACTCGCGAAACATAGTCCAAATAGTTGAACATGGTTTTAGCCCCAAAATCAGCCTAAAATCGCACCGTGGAATCACAAATAAAGTCTCTTTCGATAGTCCTAAAAAGACCGCCAGAAGCAACGAAAAAACGGGCTTTTACACCCGTTTCGTAACCCTGGAAAAAGCTCGTGTCCACTATTGTATATAATGATATGACTTACTACTTATTCTACTATTTACGAAGTTTCTTATCCGAGATTCGCTCAACGAAAAAGACTGAGTCTGATTTGTCAGCCTTCATCAAGGCGAACATCAGCATATACGCCGCGGTTCTGTCAGTGAACCTTTCCAAGATTTCATATCCGTTGCCTTCCGGCTTGCGAACCTTGCACACGTTATAAATCCACATTCTGACGACCTATTTTTTATCTAAAGAAGATGTTTAGCTTTTAGCAGTTTTTCATATTTAGAGATTCTGCATTATTCGAAATAATGGTGAGCATGTATGCAATCAGTAGATAATCCGTAAGTTATTCAACAGCGTCTAACAATTTTTTGCAGTAATCTTTTTCTGGGGTACTGGTTTCTTTTTCGCTGTCCAAAATGCCATATTCATCATACTTGGAAATTTTTATGTAATAGTTACCACTCCAATCTTTATTTCCAAGACAAAAAACAGATTTGATTTTTCGCTCACCCATGCAAGTCCAGGTAAAATCACCTGTCATCATAGCTTCTGTGAGATAGGCATGAAATTTTTCGTAATCACCTTTGTTTAGGGCGGCGGCAGCTTGTTTGTCCGTTTTTGTCGGCAAGGCAATGAGGTCTTTACAATAATTGACATAGAACCCTGAATGACCATCTATCTTTGCATA
>CACXKY010000122.1 GCA_902768325.1 Fibrobacter succinogenes | reverse complement strand
CCTGTTCGGGCACCAGTTGTCGGAAGTCGTCTGTGCGTACCTCAGGTTTTCGGCCATCCAGGTCTGGTCACCGATCTTGATGGTCTTGTACGTATTGGCGTCGCGCGTATCCGTGAAGGAATCGTAGTCGTCGGGGCTCCTGTGCCATTCGCCATCGGAACAGGTGACGTTCAGGTCCCTGAATTTGACCGTCCTTCCTTCGTTTGTGCCGCTGCATTTGCCGTAGTATTCGCTAGGCCTCTTGGGTTCTGTCCATCGGTAGTAGCCCGTTGGCTTGCCGCAATAATAGAATTTGCCTTCGAATGTCAGGGTGTCTCCAACGATATCCTTGTAACAGGGGCCCTTGACACTGTCGACGGCCTGCAAACGGTACCAGCCGTGGTCATTGGCTATGGTTAAGTCATTCATCCCCTCGTTACAGTAGAAGTGCTGACCTTGGTAACCGACCGTTACCCCGTATTTTTCCGGATACCTGTTGTCGCAGGTGAGGTACATGCCATAGAAGGTACTTGTTTCCCATTCGGTCTCTTTGTTGGCGCAAGCGTAATCCTTTCCTTCGTAAACCTTCCACGTCATTCCGGTTCCGTGGCAGAAACCGAGTGCCGAGTCTAGTCTGTTTGCTTGTCGCCAATGGTATTTTTCTTGACTGTTCTCGCTACTATAGGTACATCCATATAGTTTTCCATTCAATACGTATTCTTCATGTTGCGTTTCCGGTTCGCAAATGCCAAACTGTTCCTCAAGTTCGGTGTATTCCTGCCACTTTCCTTTGACGGCGCAGTAATAGCGCTTGCCGCGGTACTCGTCGATTTTCCCTTTCGAAGAGGCGTTACAAGTTCCCAGCATCATACTGACCGTTGCGATCTTGTAGATATTGTCGGAAGTACAGTAGTAGTATTCCCCGTTATAGAACTTGACTTCGGTGCTGGTAACCCCCGATATGCAAACACCCAGGGCGACTTCTACGGAATCCATAAGTCTCCATGAAGACGACTTGCAGGCGTATTTCTTGTTCCCGTGTTCGACGACCTCTCCGTTCCTTGCGGACGTGCATTGGCCTTGGGCCTGGAGGACGGTATAGGTGGTCCAGCCGGTATCGTTGCAGATGTAACTCGTTGTCTCGATGTAGTCCACCTTGCCTGCGATGCCCTTGTGGCAGAATCCCAGGGCGTTGTCGTAGCGGTTGAACGTGCGCCAGGTGCCGTTCCTGCAGCCGTAGGTCGTTTTCGAATAGACCCTTTCGACGCCTTCGCTGCTCGCGTTGCAATCGCCGAGGACTTCGGCCTTGGTCGCCTTGCGCCAGAGTGTGTCGCAGATGTATTCTACGCCGGTGCTGTCAATCTTTAATGTCTTACTCAGCTTCGGGGTGCAGAACCCGAATACCGTCGTGGGGTGGGTGAGTTTTTCCCAGGAACGCGCGTTCTGGCAGCCGTATGTCTGGCCGTTGTAATCCTCGACGGAGTAAAGTTTGCTGGAATCGCAGGGGCCGTAGTAGTCGATCATGGTCGCGGTACGCCAGGCGGTGGAATCGCAGTAGTAGCCCGTCGTGGAAACCGAGTCGATACGTCCCTTCTTGCCCGGCGAGCATACGCCGATTTCCTTTTCGAGGCTAGTCAGCGTTTCCCACCTCTTGGTTGTGCGGCAGACGTAGACGGTATCCCTGAATTCGTCCGTCTTGTAGAACTTCGACGAATCGCATACGCCGATGATGTCGACGAGCTTCGGGGTCCTCCAGCCGGTGGAATCGCAGTAATAGAAAGAAACGTAGGACCCGCTGATGATGGAGTCCAGCTTGCCGACCCTGTTCGGGATGCAGAAGCCGATGGAATCTTCGGTGGCGTTGGCCTTGCGCCATACGGAATCCTTACAGACGTATTTCTTGCCGAGGTTGTTCTGTTCGTCCCACTTGCGCTTCTGCGTGCATTCGCCGATGGAGTCCGACAAGGTGGTGGTGCGCCAGCCGGTAGAGTCGCAGATGTAGCCGTACGAATTGTAGGAACCCATTTCTTTCAGGTTGTCCGGCGTGCAGAGGCCGAGTTCCGTTTCGAGCGTCGTGGGTTCGCGCCACTTGTTGGCGTCACACACGTATTTCTTGCCGTTCAGTTTCTGGACTTCCCACTTGTTGTCTTCGTTACATTCTTCATCGACGTCGCTCATGGTGGCGTAAGTCCACGAAGAACCGTTACAAACGTACAGCGTGTCCTTGTAGTAGTGCTTATCGCCCCGTTCGTCCGACGGACACGAGCGGCTGCTGCCCTTGACCCATTTCTTGCCGTTGCAGTAATAGTTGTAGCCGCTGATGGCCACGTAGAATTCGCCGATGTTCTTGTACGTAGAGGAATCGCATGTCGGGAGGTGCTTGTCGCTTTCCACGAAGTGCGTCATCTTCATGCAGCGCACGGCGTAGTAGCCGTTGTACTTCGCCTGCGTGAAGTTGATGCGGCCGTCCTTGCCGATGCGGAGGGCGCTGTAGTCGGAGGTGTACAGGTACGCGGCCTTGTTGAGGTCGGAACAGACGAGCTTGTCGTTTTTGTCTTCGCAGGCTCCGGACATCTGGGGGTTGAAGCCGAATTTGGAGTCGTTGACGTTGCCCGATATCTTGGATAGGTACTTGAAGTCGGCTTCGGAAGGAATCTCGAAACCTTCCGGGCAGGCTTCTTCCGGGAACATATTGTCGTACAGCACGCCGTATTCCTTGCAGTTGCCTGACTTGTTGTCGTAGCAGGTGCTGTTGTCGGTGCTGTAGCTTGCGTTTTCCGCCATCCAGGTGTAGGGGCCGAATTGGATGGTCTTGTAGGTGATGCCGTGGTCCTTGACTTCGCCCTTCACGATCGAGATGGTGCCCGTCTTGGTCTGGTACTGGGTCCCGATGGAAGAAGAATCGGTGTAGTCGTCGCCGTCGATGGGGTCGTCTTCACCGGTCGAAGAATCCTCGGGAAAATCCGAACTGGAACTGTCGTCCCCGCAGGAACAGACTACGAACGGAAGGATAAGGCAGATAGAAAAGAAAGCCTTCTTGAACGGACGCTTTAGGCCAAGCATGAGTCCCCCTTAATTATACTCGAAGAAAAGTAAATACCCATTAACAATCTAAAAAAAATTACGCCAGGGTGGTAATGGCAAAACCGATTAACAGCACGATGCCCGCGTAGATTCCGCCCAGCAGGTCGTCGGCCATCACGCCCCAGGCTCCAGGGAATTTTTCGAAGCGGTGGATGCCGAGCGGTTTCAAAATGTCGAAAAAGCGGAAAAGGCCGAACGCGACGGCGAGAATCCAGGGGTGGGCGAGGATGATTTCGGCCGGGATGAACGCGAGGCTCATGAAGATGCCGCAGACCTCGTCGATGACGATCCAGCCCGGGTCTTCGGTGCCGGTGTCTTTCATGGCCTTGTTGACGAACGGGATGGCGGCGAAAAAGACGATGAGGGCTGCGACAAGGAAGAACCCGTACGTGCGGGTGCCGGTGGCCTGTTCGTTGATGACGTGGGTGTACTGGAACCAGAAGCGGCTGCTGAAGACGGCCATGGGGTAGGCGACAATCGCTGCGGCGAGGCTTCCAAAGGTACCGGGGGCTTTGGGGCTCATGCCCGAACCGAAGAACGTCGTAATCATCGCGGAGAACTTGTCCGTACCGCGCCACTCGTGCGGCACGCGCTTTTTACCGTATTTTTCTTTAAGTTCTTGTTTATTCATAGGGTTGTTGGATGTTGTTTGGATGTCATGCCCGCTTTAGGCGGGCATCTCCTTTTCTTGCAGTGAAGAAGGAGATCCCCGACCAGGTCGGGGATGACATTTGGTTACTCCGGCCAAGGCGCTTCGCTGCGTTCCTTTTCCTTCTGTTCGTGGGCTTCCCGTTTTTCGTGCCAGCGTTCCAGCTGCTCCTTGAAGGCGGCGCGTAGCCGTTCCATGCCGATGTTTTCTTTCGCGCTCACCTGGATGGCTTCCGGGTAGTTCTGCAACAGCTCGGTACGGCGCGCCTCGTCGCAGATTTCGGCCTTGTTGAACACGCGGATGCGGGGCGTTTCCTTGCTGACGATGTTCTCGAGCGTCTTGTGCGTAACTTCCAGGTGCTCGCGGTAGTCTGGGGCGCTCCCGTCTACGACTTCCAGGATGCAGTCGGCATGGGCGGCCACTCCGAGCGTGCTCTTGAACGTCTCGATGAGGTTGTGGGGGAGCTTGCGGATGAACCCGACGGTGTCGGAGAGGATGATGTCTTCGCCGTCGAGATAGAGTTTGCGCGTGGTGCTGTCGAGCGTGGCGAACAGCTTGTCTTCTACGTACACGTCGGCGCCGGTAAGGCGGTTCGTGAGCGTGGACTTGCCCGCGTTCGTGTAACCGACGATTCCCACCTGGAAAATGTTGTTTCTCTTTACGGCCTGGCTTTCGCGGGCGTCCTCGATTTTCTCGAGCTTTTTCTTGAGTTCTTGGATGCGCTTGCGGATCATGCGGCGGTCCGTCTCGAGCTGGGTCTCACCCGGCCCCTTGGTGCCGATGCCGCCGTTGTGCTGGCGGCATAGGTGCGTCCACGCACCGGTGAGACGCGGCATCATGTACTGCAGTTGCGCGATTTCCACCATCAGGCGGCTTTCGGCGGTTACGGCGTGCTTCGCGAAGATGTCCAGGATGAGCCCCGTGCGGTCGAGCACCTTGATGCCCGGGAGGCGTTCTTCGAGGTTGCGGACCTGCGAACCCGAAAGGTCGTCGTCGAACACGACCATCTTGGCGTTCTCTTCTTCGAGGGCGCGCTTGACTTCGTGCACCTTGCCTTCGCCTATGAGCGTGGCCGGGCTAAAATTCTGTACGCGCTGCAAGAAGCTTTTCGCAACTTCGGCACCGGCGGTTTCGGCGAGGCGTCCGAGCTCCGCGAGCTGTTCGCTGGCAAGCCACGGGCGCACTTTGGGCGTCGAGATGCCTACCAGGACGCAGCGTTCCTTTTGTTGCTTGTGCTCGATTGCGGCTTTCATTCTTTGTCGGCGTTTCCTTCCGCCTTTTCTTCGGGCTGAGCCTCGGGCTTGGGCTGTTCCATGTTGTTCAGCTTCAAGAACCAGTAGTCTTCGCTGTTGATGGAACTTGCGTTCAGTATCGGGTCGTTTTCAGGGTCGATCATGTGTGGGAATATAGTAAAACTGTTAAAGAGCTTCGACTTCTGCCTGCGTGAGTCCGGTAACGGCCACAATCTTTTCCACGGAATCGCCCATAGATTTCAGTGCACGGGCCATATTGCGCTTTTCCTCAGTCCGACCTTCCTTTATGCCTTTTTCGCGGCCTTCCTTTATGCCTTTTTCGCGGCCTTCCTTTATGCCTTTTTCGCGGCCTTCCTTTATGCCTTTTTCAATGCCTTCCTTTATGCCTCTTTCCATGCCTCTTTTTAAGCCTTTTTCTTCGGCACGAATTTCGGCACCAGCCAACATGATTTCGTAATCTTCTTCGTGTGCCATGGCATTCTCCTGATTGGATAGAAGTTCGTCATCCGCCTTGTCCACGCGAATGCGCTCGAGCGCGTCTTCAATGATCCCGCTTCCGAAGTTCGGCTGTTCTCCGCCGTCGCCAGCATGGTTTAGTAGATATAGCCAAGCGTCTACGGATCCATTCACTTCTTCAACAGACTTCTTGAAATTAGGCAGACTAAAGAAAATATACCTATTTTTCGGAAAAATAGGTATGGCTGTACCATTGCCTACTGCTGTGCGACTGTAGACCGCCCACTCGTCCATATACTCTCCCTTTGCTCCGGGCAAATCGAAATTGCAAATCCAGATGGATACAGTTTCTGGCAGCTCATATCTTTTTCTTTTTTGTTCTTTCTCAGAAAAATTTGCAAATTCTGTAGAAAGTTCCATTTCTTTTTTGCCTTTGATTATGAGGAATGCCTTGTAGAGGAAGATGCGGTCGATAAAGAAATCGTGCTCCAGGTTTTGCATCTCGATATTGAGGAACCGCCCCGAACCGGTTGTAGCGAAAACGTCAACGACAACCTTTTTTCTTTGGGGCACGCGGAAGTGGAGAGATTTGTCGAAGGTAAACGTCAACTTCTTGATTTTGTCATCTCCGTCCAGCCCCAGGACGCCGTCAAGAAAATCCTTGAGCGCCTCCTCGCTGTCGAAGAACTCCTTGAATGCGGGGTCGTATGTCGGATCTAGATAAGTCTTATTCGCGAAAAGACTCGGAATGTTTTTGTTTGGCTTCATATTTTTTCCAAAAAACGGGTACGCCCCCGTACGGCAGAAAGGGAGTTGGCTCTGTTTTTTATAAATTTGCAACATGAAATTCCGCCTGACACAGGAAACCCTGAACCGCCTGAAGCGCTTCCGCAAGAACAAGCGCGCGTTCTGGTCGCTCCTGGTGCTCGTGGTGGCGTACCTGCTTTCGCTTACCAGCCCCTGGACGGTGAACGACGAACCCCTTTATCTGAAGTACAATGGCAAGTCCTATTTCCCGGCGTTTGCGCGGTACAGCGATGCCGACTTTGGCGGGGAATACCAGACGGAAGCCGATTACGCGAAGATTTTTGCCGATGTGCGCGAATGCGAGGAAGATGCCGCCGAGGGCTTTACCCGTGCAGGCGGCTGCCCCGAAGTGTGGGCGATTATGCCCCCGATTGCGCATGACCCCCTGAAGGCGGACCTGAGCGAAGACGGTGCGCCCCCGTTTGCGCCGAGCGCACGTCACTGGCTCGGTACCGACAGCAACGGCCGCGACGTTCTTTCGCGCCTGATTCACGGGTTCCGCATCTGCATCAGCTTCAGCTTGCTTTTGACGATTCTCGGGACGTTCCTCGGCATTGTCATCGGCGGAATCCAGGGCTATCTCGGAAAGTTTTACGACATCGGCATGCAGCGCATGATCGAAATATGGTCGTCGTTGCCGATGCTCTACGTGGTCATCCTTATCGGTAGCATTTACGGGCGCAGTTTCTGGCTATTGATCCTCATCATGGCGGCATTCAACTGGATTTCGCTGAGCTACTACATGCGTGCGGAATTCCTCAAGCTGCGCAACATGACGTACGTGCAGTCGGCGAAGGTCTTGGGGCTCGGGCATCGTCACCTGTTCTTCAAGGAAATCCTGCCGAACGCGATGACGCCCGTGGTGACGCTTTTCCCGTTTACGCTCATTGGCGGTATCGGCAGCCTCACTTCGCTCGACTTCTTGGGATTCGGCCTGCAGCCGCCTACGCCTAGCTGGGGCGAACTCATGAGCCAGGGGCTCAACAACCTTTATGCACCGTGGATTTCGGTAAGCACGGTCGCCGCCCTCTTCGTGACGCTGCTCCTCACCACGTTCGTGGGCGAGGGCGTTCGTGACGCCATGGACCCGAAGTCAGGGGATAGATATGTTTAGGGATTGTCATCCTGAGCGGAGTGCGCAGCACGTAGTCGAAGGATCCAGGAACGCAATCTTGCAGGTTCGCGACCTTTCCGTGGCTTTCGGATTCGATAAGAACGGCCTGCCGCGCGACGGCATCAAGCCGCTGCAGGTGACGGACCGCGTTTCTTTCGAAATCCATGAGGGCGAGTTCTTTGCGCTGGTTGGCGAGTCCGGCTGCGGCAAGAGCGTGACCGCGATGGGCATTTTGCGGTTGTTGCCGCAACCGAGTGCGCGGATTGTCGAAGGCGCGGTGCTGTACTATGCCGGCGGAAAGCCGGGCGATGCTCCTGTGGACCTCGCGAAGATTCCGCTGAACGAATTGCAGAAGGTGCGCGGTTCCGAAATCGCGTGCATCTTCCAGGAACCGATGCAGGCGCTGAACCCTGTCGTGACAATCAAGAAGCAGTTACTCGAGGTGTTCAAGTTTGCGTCAAAGGGCGGCGCGGTTAAAGGTGCGGCTAAAGGCGCGGTTAACGACCATCTCGCCGCCATTCGCGAGATGCTATTGCAGGCGGGTTTCAAGGATCCGGACCGCGTTCTGGATGCATACCCGCATGAACTTTCGGGCGGTATGCTGCAGCGCGTTTGCATCGTGATGGCGCTGCTCCCGAAGCCAAAGCTGATTATTGCCGATGAACCGACGACGGCTTTGGACGTGACGGTGCAGGCGCAGGTGCTCGCCGTCCTTAAGGATTTGGCGGAACGTACCGGGACCGCGGTGCTCTTGATTACGCACAACATGGGGATTGTTTCGCAGTACGCCGACCGCGTGGCGGTGATGTACGCCGGCCGCATCGTCGAATGCGGGCCCGTTCGCGACGTGATCGACAATCCGATGCACCCGTATACGCAGGGACTTTTGGCCGCGATTCCCGAGAACCACAGCGACATGCGCACGATGAAATCGATTCCGGGCTCCGTGCCGCACCCGAAGGATTTTGTGGACGGCTGCCGCTTTGCGGACCGTTGCGAAAAATGCGCCGCTTTACCCGCCGAAATCCAGGCGAAATGCCGCTCGCAGCAAATCCCGCCGAAAGCAGGTGACGTTCATTTCGCGCACTGTTTTTCCGCCGAATAAACTTTTTTTGCCCTGCATTTTTTAGACGAAGTTTATCGGAGGATGGATGCAAGGCGTCCGTGCCCCGTAAAACAAAAATCCCTCGCATAAGAAACGAGGGAAAAAAGACTAAGAATTTGATTTTTTAGGGAGCAGATACGAGGCGTTCGAAGCCCGTAGCGTACAAGTCGTACGTGAGGGCTTCGACAACGAAGTAGATGCCCCTAAAAAACAAATGGACGCCTTCGGCGTCCGCCCTGCGGCTCAAAAATAAAAGAGAAGTCCTTTGGACTTCTCTTTTGCTTTATTCGCCTTGTAGGCTTTTATTACTTCACCTTGAGGGCGCCACGTTCCAGCTTGATCGTAAAGTTGGTCACGTCGCACACTTCGCTCGGACCCCAGTACTGGATCGGACCCGGGTAGGTGTAGCTTTCCGTCTTGGCCCAAACGTCGCGGTTCTTGGCGAAGAACTTGAACGGAGCGCCGTTCAGTTCAACGAGAGCCTTCTGGATCACCGGCTTGTCGGCACCGTGACGACGTTCGATGTTCATCATCATGGTGATAGGAATGCCACCGGCAGTCCACTTTTCGATGCCCTTGGTGAGGTCACGAACAGAGCTCATGTAGCCGTTCATCTTGTTGAAGGCGAGCACAGAGGCTGTGAAACCGAGGCTGTAGCAGTAGTCGGCGTCGAAGTTCGACGGAGCGGCGCAGCGGCCTTCGTAACCGAAGAAGTGGTTGAGGGCAGAGAACTTGCCCTTGAAGTTCTTGCGGCTCTTGAGGTCGGCCTTCACCATCTCGATGATGAGCTTTTCGGTTTCGATGAGGGAAACCTGAACGTTGCCGTGGCTGTCGCGGTCGAGCATCAGCTGGGCCTGAACGAAGGCCGGGAGGCTCTTGAGGACTTCGGCAGAAGCCTTGGAGACCCACTGGCAGAGCTTTTCAACCTTGGAAGCAGTGTCGAGGCCTTCGACTTCCTTTTCGTGGTGGGCGAGGGCTTCGGAGAGTTCAGAAATGAGCACGCCAACATCCGGGATGAATTCGAGGAGGCCTTCCGGAATGAGGGCCACACCGAAGTTCTTGCCGGCAGCGGCACGGGCAGCGACGATGTCGGCCACGTACTTGATGACCTGCTTCAGCTTCATCTTCTTGGCCTTGACTTCTTCAGAAATCAAGCAGATGTTCGGATGGGTCTGGAGAGCGGCTTCGAGAGCGATGTGGGAAGCGCTGCGGCCCATGAGCTTGATGAAGTGCCAGTACTTCTGGGCGGAGTTGGCATCGCGCATGATGTTGCCGATGAGTTCGGAGTAGGTCTTCACGGCGGTGTCGAAACCGAAGGAGGTCTCGATGTATTCGTTCTTGAGGTCGCCGTCGATGGTCTTCGGGCAGCCGCAAACCACGCAGCTAGCGCCGTGGGCCTGGAAGTATTCGCCGAGAACAGCAGCGTTCGTGTTGGAGTCGTCACCACCGATAATCACGATAGCGTCGAGCTTCTGGGCCTTGGCAACGGCCATGCATTTCTTGAACTGTTCTTCGGTTTCGAGCTTGGTACGGCCGGACTGGATGATGTCAAATCCACCCGTGTTGCGGTAGGCGTCCATGAGCTTGTCATCGATCACCTTGAACTTGCCGTTCTCGAGGCCGGACGGACCGCCGAGGAAGCCGAGGAGCTTGGACTTCTTGCTGATGCTCTTGATACCGTCGAAGATACCCGCGATCACGTTGTGTCCACCGGGAGCCTGGCCGCCGGAGAGCACCACGCCCACGTTGAGGGCCTTGCCGGCAGCGGCCTTGGTGGCCTTCTTCATGCCGATGTACGGTGCACCGTAGGTGTTCGGGAACAGGGCCTTGATCTTGGCCTGGTCACGGACGGATTCGGTGGGCTTGCCCTTCACGAGGGCGACTTTGAGGGCGCCGTTGCGGAGCGCCACGGGGAGCTTCGGCTTGTAGGCCTTGCGGGCCTTGCCGAGGACGGACAGATTGTCAGCCATTGTTTCTTCCTTTTGGATTTCGCGCGGTTATTTAGCCGCACGGTTTCGGGTTAAAAAATTCCAGCAGTAAATATAGTAAATTTGTTCCCGTACGGGATGTAATCTCAAAAGGGTTATAGGTTAGGATACAATGAAAAAATCTCTCTTTTCTTTTGCCGCGGCTGCGGGCATGTTCGCTTTGCTCTTGGCCTGCACCGATTCCACCAGCGATTTCGAAAGCTTTGACGACGAAGGTCCCGGCGGATCCGCCGCTACCGCCGAGTTCTCGATAGGCAGCATGGTGGACTCCCGTGACGGACACGTCTACAAGACGATCAAGATTGGCACCCAAGTCTGGATGGCCGAAGACCTCGAGTTCTTCGACACCGTCTTCCAGCCGAGACTTACCGAAGTCCTTGCGCCGGGTAATGCGAACCTCTACAACGAAACCGGCATCGTGCCCATCGCCTATTATTATTCGTCCTCGTCGTCGGCGCGGTCCAGCTCTTCGCTGCCGCCGTTCGAAAACAAGTACACCTACATCGCCGCGATGAACTATAACGCCTATCAGGACAGCGGCTACAACGACGGGATCTGCCCGCCGGGCTGGCACCTGCCGACCATGGAAGAGTTCGATTCCTTCAAGCAGCGTGTGAAGAAAAAGTGCGATTCTACCACCTACTGTTCCCTCGCCGATAAGGGGTGGGCCGGCGCCGGAGCCTACTGGACCAGCACGCCGACCGACAACGGCATCCGCATCAATTCGGATTACGGCTACAAGTTCGAATCCGGCACCTCTAAGGCCGTCTACTACAAGGTGAATTTCCAGAACCGCAATGCCTTCGAGGCCGATTTCGCGAGCAAGACTTGGACAACGCAGGTCCGCTGCGTCCTGGGCTCGGCCGTAGATACCGCCGTAGCGCTCGAAGAATACGCCCAAAAACGCGAAGCCCGCCTGGCCGAACTCGAAAAACTGAGCAGCAGTTCCGCCGCCTACCAGGCCCTATTGAGCAGCAGCGCCGCCGCTTACAGGGAACTGCAGCTGAACGCCGCCAAGCGCTATTTCAACCCCGATTTCGGGTACCTCATGTTCACCGACCCGCGCGACAGCATGGTCTACGGCTACCTCTCCATCGGCGGTCACATGTGGATGGCCGAAAACCTGCGCTACATGCCTGACGAAAACTACCTCACGCAAAACGTGTACAAGACCGACTCGATGTTCTATTACGAAGTCGGGCCGTGCTACAAGTTTGAAGACGTCAACTCGGTTTGCCCCACCGGCTGGCATACCTCTACCAGCAAGGAATGGGACGACCTGATGGCCGCCACGGACGGGGATTCCCACAATCTGATGGCCGTTGACGGGCGCTGGGGCGGTGCGACGAACCGTACCGGGTTCACGATGATTTCTACCACTAGGAGCGGGGGAGGCATGGGCGCCATGATGATCGCGAGCCCCTTCAATTCCGCCGATTTCTGGACCGCGGACGATACCACGCGTACCAGCGTTGATATCGATACCGTGGTGACGTATGATACGTTGCTCATCTACAACGATGCTGAAATGGACACCCTGATGCAGATCGATACGACAACGGTTTACGACACGACCTACACGGAATACGACTGCTACCATGCCTATGTTTACGCAATGCAGGAACAGGTGATGACGAAGGTTTGCTACGGCTCCAAAACCTGCTCGTACATCCGCTGCGTCATGGACGAATAGCCTTTTTGTGGCGGGGGAGCAACCGCTTCGTCACCCTGACGAAAGTCAGGGTCAGCTGTACCAAACGTCACCCTGAGGAAACTCAGGGTCAGCTGTACTTCTCTGACAAGGCAATCCGTTCCATACGTCACCCTGACGCAAGTCAGGGTCTGCTGTACTTCTCTGACAATTCTTTGACAAGGAAAGCTGATCCTGTCCCCGTTCCGAGGATTATATCCACTAAGCAGCAAAGCTGCAAGTGGCTATTAAAATCAAGTTCAGGATGACGGCGGTGAGACGTTCATCATGACGTCTGGTGTCATAATCTGACATATGTGGAATGTATTTTTCCTTATATGAAAGAAAACAATACATACTACACATACATAATGACGAACTACAGCAACAGTGTCTTGTATATTGGCGTAACCAACAACCTGGTTAGAAGGTTTCTTGAACATAAAACCGAATTCAACGAGAAATCTTTTACCGCTCAATATTCGGTACATAAGCTCGTTCATTTTGAGTGTTTTTCCTCCATCAAAGACGCAATTGCCAGGGAAAAACAACTCAAAGCATGGCACCGGCCATGGAAAGAGGATCTTATCAGGAAAAACAACCCGACATGGGACGACTTATCGCCTACGATTTTAGTGGGGTAGCTCCACACGTCACCCTGACGCTTGGTCACCCTGACGAAAGTCAGGGTCAGCTGTACCAAACGTCACCCTGACGCTTGGTCATCCTGACGCAAGTCAGGACAGGGTCGGCTGTACTTCTCTGACAAGGAAAGCTGATCCTGTCCCCGTTCCGAGGATTATATCCACTAAGCAGCAAAGCTGCAAGTGGCTATTAAAATCGAGTTCAGGATGACGTTAGGGGCGGTAGTCCCTGTCGGGCAAGGCAATCCGTTCCATACGTCACCCTGACGCAAGTCAGGGTCTGCTGTACTTCTTTGACAAGGCAATCCGTTCCATACGTCACCCTGACACTTGGTCACCCTGACGAAAGTCAGGGTCAGCTGTACCAAACGTCACCCTGAGGAAACTTTCTTTGACAAGGAAAGCTGATCCTGTCCCCGTTCCGAGGATTATATCCACTAAGCAGCAAAGCTGCAAGTGGCTATTAAAATCAAGTTCAGGATGACGTCCGGTCCCTCCGTCCCGTCACAAAAAAAAGGAGGACGCCAAGACGTTCTCCTTTTTTACTTTATGTGGGGGATGATTATTTAAACTGTGCGGTGATGTTTACGCTGCCGTTCACCTGGATCTTGTGCGGGTTCTCGCTCGAACCGTCGCTCCATCCGTTGAACACGCTTCCGTTCGTGGCCACGGCCGTCAGCTCCATCTCCGTCCCGGAGAAGAACTTCCCTTGGTAAGGCACCTTCGGGAGCTTCATGCCTTCCACGAGCACGTTACCGCTGCCGCTCACGTTGATGCTCACGTTGGATTCGCCCGTCAAGCCGAAGTAGTTGCCCATTTCTTGCCTGAAGGTCTGGGTGCGGTTCTGCGCGAATCTCAAGATGTCGGCACCCTCGGGTGACCAGTTGTATTTCGCCTGGTTGCGGGGCCAGCGCTGCGTATCACGCTGCCTTTCGGAACTCGGCAACATTCCCAGGAATTTCTGCACGCCGGCCTGGACCTTCTCGTAGGTGAGGTAGTCGTTCAGGAGGATACAGCCCTGGTTGATGAACAGGCGCTTGAAATCGGGATTTTCCAAAAGCTTCTTCAGCATGTTGCCGATAGCGGTATTGCCGCCACCCATGCCCCAGCCGCCCATGCCGCCCATGCCTCCGATGCCGCCGATGCCACCCTGCTGTCCGCCTTGCTGGCCGCCCTGGCTCATGGTGGCGCTGCCGAGCACCCACTGGAACATGTTCTGGCTTTCGGTATCGAATCCCATGATGCCCGGCGTAAATCCGTAGCCGTGGTCGACGTCGAAAATCATGAACTTGAACGGGATGCCGTTACTGGGGCTGCCCCAGGCACGGATGTTGTTGTTCGGCCAGTCGCCGTTATGGATGTACATTTCGGCAACCATGTACTGGGCAAAGCTGCTCACGTTCATCTTCTGCTTGACTTCTGCGTAGCTCGCGTTGTTTTCGCCCGCGAAGTTGCCGCCGGTAATGGAATTCACCAGCTGTCCGAATTCGGCGCTAGACGCCCCGTTGGTGCCGCTCGGAGCCCATCCGCTCACGCATCCCTGGTCACCGTTGGCGCAGTTCTTCACCACGTTGATGGACTTGGAATCGATACCGTAGTTCGTCTCGACAAAGCTCCTGTTCAAACGTTCGCGCAGGTCGTGAATGCCGAAGTATTCGCCGTTGTAGAACACCACCACCATGAGGCTCCTCTGGTAATCCACGTCGGTGCCTTCCATCAGGCTCACCAACATCGGGTCGCCAAAGTAGTCCGTCCAGAAGCGGTTACCGTTGTTGCGCAGGTTGAAGCTCTTGATCTTCTTCGCCTCGGGGCGCGTGGAGAAGAACGAATACTTCAGGACCTTGTCGCCGTAGTCGTCGTTGTCCATCTTGATGGCGACGCTCTTCTTGGGTTTGTAGCGGCTGTAGTTACCGATAATCGAGATGCCCGCGTCGATTTCCCAAGTCTTCTCGGTAGTGGAACTGCCCTTTTCGAAGTATTCCACGTGTACGGGGAGCTCGTCGTCTTTCCAGAAGTTCGCCTGCTTGCAAGGTTCGGTACATTTGGGGTTGTTGGTGTCGTCACCGCCCACGTCGAAGCCGCCCCACTGTCCCTGGCCGCCCTGGTTCAGGTCGCCGGTCGCGTAGAGGCCCGCGCTGGAGTCGAACATATCGTGATGGTTCACGGTGAGCGCCACCACCGGGAGCGAGACGGTTTCGTTGATGAAGTACGTCTGCGTCGTGGTATCGGCGGGCTGGCCGTTCACGAATTCGCTACAGCGGATGACGGTATTCTGCGTAATCTGCTTTGCCGCGGTAAGCTGTTCGGAATTCTGGGTGGGGAAGGACCCGTCGAAGGTACACTTGATCTGCCCGCCCTTCTGCGGGGTCGGCGGATCGATCGTCAAGCTCTTGTAGAAACCGGCCTTCGGGAGGAACGATTCCTTGGGCTTGTGGTTGTCGTCGTATTCCTTGAGACCGCTCGAAGAAGACTGCCCGATCAGCGCGACGCTCGAAACGGGAGCCGTTCCGGAACTGCCCGGGACCGCGGCACTGGTATTGCCACCGCCGTTAGAAGAATTCCCGCTGTTGTTGCTGCTCGGCGGGTTGCCGTGCGTGTCGCCGCCCTGCTGGGAGCCGGAACTGCCCGGGACAGCGGCGCTAGAATAGCTGGCCGAAACGACTTCGCCAGTCAGGGGGTCTATATAAGGCTCCGGTTGCAGGGAATCAATTGCGGTCGTACCGTTGACAACGTTGTCTGCCGAAGCAGGGTCGTCCGAACAACCTAACATCATGGTGCACGTGAGTGCAATCGGAAAAAGTAAGTACTTTGTATGCATAGCTCTCCTCTTCGCTACAACATTCTTCCCCAACCCCTTACTTTTCATTTCTTGTACAACTAATATATATTATTTGGCCTTCAAAAGCTTGTTTTGTGCAAAATTTTTTGTAACATCTTTTTTATATGCCTAAAATTTTGAAAAAATTTAAATCAAGTGTGTAAAATTTGTTTAAAATCACTTTTTGCAAGCGTGGACACGCCATTTTCCCCCGAAAAGGCCCTAAAGTTTCCTATATTTTACATGATTGATCGGTTTTGGGCTTTAACCCGCGGGGCACCTTGGAGAAAAGACTCACTTTCGGCGCTACTGCCTTTTTGGTTACGATGCTCTGGGGCTCCGTAGGCTCCCAGGCCGCATCCCCCGTTATAGGGGCCGAACACACCCGAAACCTCCGCCAGCTCGACTACGCCCCCATGCTCCTGGAATACCACGCCCAGACCGTGGGGGAGGGCCGCCAGTTCTTTACCTACCCGCGGCGCAACCTGAACTTCCGCGAAGAATTCCGTTACGACCGCAAGAAGGCGCTCATTTCCTTCGGGACGGACTCTTCACACTCTTATGCCATCGCAGCATCCCCGATTCTCGGCATCGACTACCGCGGCAGCGAGGCGATGAACGACACCATCTGGCCTGCGTTCGATGGCGGGCTCTACCTGCGGGGCTACGCCGACTCCCTCGACTTCGACCTCGACGCACGCATCTATGCCGAAAGCCACACCGCGGGCGGTTCCGACGGCGACAAGCGCAAGCCCAAAAGCTTTGACGGGGAAGTCTTCGACGTCCAGCACGAAGACCGCGGCGGCGTGGACTACGTGAGCTACGCCCGTTACCGCGCCCACCTCGGCTTCAACTACGCCTTCGCGCGCATCCAGCTGGCACGCGACGTTCTGCACTGGGGCCCCGGCTACTACAACAACCTTGCCATGAACCAGTTCGCGCTCCCGTACAACATGGTCACGCTCGACGTGGTGTTCGGCCCGCTCCGCATCTTTAGCGCCTACGCCGACCTCCGTGTGAACAGCTGGAGCTACAGCAAGGAAAACCTGAACGATCGCAACATGTACGCCCACCGCTACGAGGTGGCGCTCGGCGACCTCACGCTCGGCATGAGCGAACTGCAGATACTCTATAACGAGAACAAGCCCTGGCTGTTTACGCCCGTGGTGCCGCTCTTTATCGAGAAGGGCAACTACACCGAACGCGTGAACAACGGCGCGCTCGCCTTCGACGCGAACTACCGCCTGTTCCGCATGCTCCGCCTGTACGGGGAATTCTTCCTCGACGACATGGAATCGCCCTACGCCGTGTACGAAAACAAGTACAGCAACAACCGCTGGGCGGGCATGCTCGGCATGCAGTTCGCGCACAACACGCATATCGCCAGCAGGCCCCTGCAGGTCGGCTCCATCGCCGAAATCGCCCGCGTGGAACCGTACACCTACTGCCATTACGATACCGCGAGCGCCCAGATGGCACACCTCGGCGCGCCCCTCGGCAACCCCAACGGCCCGAACAGCCTCGCCATCGACTGGACACTCTACGCGCAGTCTCGCGAATTTTTCCTAGGCTTACACAACAAGTGGCTCTGGAAGGGCGAAGATTACGGCAGCAGCCTGAACGACCCGTACAAGACGGTCGAAAAACGTTTTATCCACGGAGCCCCGCTCGCCTATACCATCGCTCCCTCGCTCAGCTACCAGGGCCGGTACGCCGCATTTATGGGGGAACTCACTTTTGGCGACGCGGCGGGAGTCTATTTGCGAACGACGCTCATGTGGTAGAATACGAATAAGTTATATTTTGACCCAGATAGGGGAATATGCACGTGTGGGATTACAAGAATATATTGACGAACTTCAGGCTGCGCAAGCGCCTGCTCGCCATTGCCGATGCCTTCATCATCGTTGTCGCGGGATTTTTCGTGAATCTCCCGCTCCCGCTGTTTGCGGATAGGATCGGCCGTCCGGAGCTGTTCTCTTACGCGCTGCTCACCGTGTTTTCCTGTTTCGCGTGCCTGCTCTTTTTTGGTGCATACAACAAGCTGTGGCGTTATTTTTCCAAGCGCGACTACCTGAGTTGCGTCAAGGGCGTGGTTGCGGGCTTTGCTATCGCGGGTGTCATCCATTACCTCATGATGGGCGATACCCTGTGGGAATTCTCGCTTGCCACCTGCATTGTATCTATCATCGGGATTTGCCTTTTCCGCTACCTGTTCAGGGGCACGTTCATTTCGCTTGTAGAGACAGGCCACCGCGAAGCCTTTCTCAAGCGCACCATGATTATCGGTGCCGGCAACGCTACCGCCGTGATGCTTAAGGAAATCGAGAGAAGCCGCGCGGGCCACGGCGAAAACCGCGGTTCAGATACCGTCATCAACATCAATCCCGTCTGCCTTATCGACGACGACCGCTACAAAATAGGCAAGCCGTTTAACGGAGTCCTGGTTGCGGGCGGTACGGCCGACATCCCGAAAATCGCCAAGCTCGAACGCATAGAGCAGATTATCTTTGCCATCCCGAGCTGCCCGCCCAAGGACCGCCAGGTTATCTTGGACCTTTGCGGCAAGACTGGGCTCCCGGTGAAGGTGCTGCCGTTTATCGGCACGCTTGTCGATACCTCGGAGGTTGGCGACGGTTCTACGAATTTTGTAAGCCAGATTCGAGACATCAAGGTGGAAGACCTTTTGGGCCGCCCGCCCATCAAGTTCGACAACAGGGACATCCGCGAATTTATCGAGGGCAAGGTGTGCATGGTCACTGGCGGTGGCGGAAGCATAGGCAGCGAACTCGTGCGCCAGATTGCAAAATACGGCCCCAAGCAGGTGATAATCGTCGACATCTACGAGAACAACGCCTACGAAATCCAGCAGGAACTCGTGATGGAATATGGCGGCAAGCTGAACCTCGTGACGCTTATCGCGAGCGTGCGCGACTACTTCCGCATGAACCAGATTTTCAAGAAGTACAAGCCCGAGGTGGTGTTCCATGCCGCCGCGCACAAGCACGTGCCGCTCATGGAGACAAACCCCATGGAGGCCATCAAGAATAACGTCATCGGCACGTTCAACATGGCGACGCTCGCGCTGTACAACAACGTGGGCAAGTTCGTGATGATCAGTACCGACAAGGCGGTAAACCCCACCAACGTGATGGGGGCGTCCAAGCGCTGCTGCGAGATGATCGTGCAGTTCTTCGCCCAACAGAAGGACTGCCGCACCGAATTCGTGACCACGCGCTTTGGCAACGTGCTCGGCAGCAACGGTAGCGTCATCCCGCTGTTCAAGCGCCAGATAGAGCAGGGCAAGCCCGTCACCGTCACGCACCCCGACATCATCCGCTACTTTATGACCATCCCCGAGGCGGTGAACCTCGTGCTCGAGGCAGCGAGTATCGCCCACGGCGGCGAGATATTCGTGCTCGACATGGGCCAGCCCGTCAAGATTGTCTCGCTCGCCGAGAACCTTATCCGCATGTACGGCAAGGTGCCCTACAAGGATGTGGAAATCAAGTTTACGGGACTCCGCCCCGGCGAAAAGATCAAGGAAGAGCTCCTAATGAACGAAGAAGGCCTGCAGAAGACGCGCAACAAGCTCATCTTTATAGGCAAGCAGATCGAAATCGATTCCGACAAGTTCATCAGCGAACTCTGGAAACTCAAGACGGCGGCTTCGGCAAACGAAGACGACAAGGCCATCAAGGCCCTGCACGAAATCGTGCCCACGTTCACGACCCCCGAAGAATTCAACAAGACCGTGATGATGCACGC
>CACXKY010000121.1 GCA_902768325.1 Fibrobacter succinogenes | reverse complement strand
GATAATTTGTTTGTATCGATGTGGATGGGCGTTTTGAACTTGAAGACAGGGCATGTGGACTATGTCTCGGCAGGCCATAGGCCGCCGGTAATCCACCACAAGGATTGTTCTGTCGAATTTCTCAAGTGCAAGCCTAATTTGGCCATGGCCGTTATGGAAGAAACCAAGTATACTCAGGAATCCTTGACGCTTGCTCCTGGGGATACGCTGTTCTTGTACACGGACGGCATCATCGAAGCCGAAAACATGGAAGGCGAGCCGTTCGGAAAGTTTGAACTGTTGAAGGCACTGTCGGAATGTTGTGAAAACGAGCCGACGGAAATATGCAAGTTCGTGAAGGAACGCCTGGACCGCTTTGTGGGCCATGCGCGCCAGATGGACGATATCGCAATGCTTGCGGTTCGATATGACGGGGATAGGAGCAACAACGGGTAATTCCGGTATTGAATTTTAAAATGGAACTATAGTGAGGTTATTATGCAGATCACTAAGACACAGCAGGGTGGAACGTTGACCATAGCTCTCGATGGTCGATTGGATTCATTGACATCTCCGCAGCTCGAATCCGAAATTCAGGGAAAGCTGGACGGTGTCGCCCACCTCGTGATGGACTTAGAAAAACTCGCCTATATCTCTTCGGCGGGCCTCCGTGTGATGCTCGTGGCGCAGAAGATTATGAGCAAGCAGGGCGACCTGGTCTTGAAGAAGGTGGGCCAGGATGTTCGCGAAATCTTCGACGTTACCGGTTTCAGTGATATCTTGACCATCGAATAGTGTGACGGACGTCTCATTTTGTGGCTAAATTGCCGAATTTGAGGCGTTTTCGGGGTTGGAAGCATGGATAAAAAGTCAACAGAATTTGTTAAATTGAATAAACAATCGTTCCCCCGAATAAGTAATTTAGTTATTGATGGTTACTTTTTCAGACATAGCGGATTACCGCGACTTCCTGAAGGACTACTACGAACGCCGTAAGGCGGAGATGCCCTTCTACAGTTACCGCATGATGGGTGACAAGCTGGGACTGGATTCCAGCTACCTGTATCGCGTACTGCAGAAGAAACAGCACCTGCCGGCGCACGCTCTTCCTGCAGCGAAGGAAATCCTCGCGTTGAACGGACGACAGGCCGAGTTTTTCGACCTGCTGTTTACCGCTGCAATCACGAAGGATAAGGCCAAACAGGAAGAACTGATGGCCAAGGCCCTCTCCTTGAGGGATGTGGAACGTCATAGCCTGCAGGCGGCTGAACTCAAGCTGCTTGAAAACTGGTGGATTCCTGCCGTGCGCGCTTACCTCGAGCTGAATGGCGGCGTGGTGAACGTGAAACAGATTGCCAAGGATATCTGCCCGCCTATTACCGAAGAGCAGGCGACAGAAGCAATTGAGATCTTGAAGGAAGTCGGCCTGGTCAAGAAGTTGGCTAGCGGCCGTCTTGCCCTTACTGAAGCACACTTGACGGTCGGAGGCCCCGAAAAGGCCAAGGCCGTCCGCAATTTCCAACGTCAGGTGTTGAGCCTGGCAAGCGATGCCCTCGAAAATATTCCCGTGGAGGAACGCAACATTTCGACTCTCACGGTTTCGGTTGATCAAACCTGCTTTGAAGATTTGGGAGAAATGCTGCGCGAATTCCGCCGTCTTGTGCAAAAGCGCATTGACGAATCCAAGAACCCGGACCGCGTTATGCAGCTTTCGATGGCCTTTTACCCGGTAGCACGCAAGAAGGATTCTTCGGGAATTACTAATATGGGGGATAATGCGGGAGCGAAAAAATGAGATACTGGGTGTGGAAATTAGGGTTGGCTGCATTGGGTGGTGCCTTTGTAGCCTGCAGCAGTAGCGTTGGTGACGATACTGCTGGATCGTCGATGGAGACGGAGAACTCCATCGCGCTTTCTGTGCGTTTGGCTGATGGTACCCCCGCAGCCCGTATGAAGGTTTTTATCCGTCCTGAAAATTATCTGCCCGGCGCCGAAGGCGACGAGGTGGATTCTATTGTTAATGCTAGCATGAACTACGAGACGGATGACAACGGTCAGGTCCAGTTCAAGAAACTCGAATCCGGCAAGTACGTTGTCGAAGCCCGTGGCGAATCCATGAAGGGTGTCGCCAAGATCGATTATGATGATCAGGATACCGGCCTTGTATCGCTTGATCTCGATGTGGTCAAACCGGGTGCGGTAGACGGTCAGGTCTATTTGCCGAAGGGTGTTTCGTCGGTGTCCGTGGGCGTTGAAGGTATGGAATACCGCGTCCAGACTGACTCGACGGGCAAGTTCGCATTCAAGTCCTTGCCTGCGGGCGAACTCAACATGATCGCCTATGTCTACGACGATACGGCCGCTGCGGACAAGGAAGACCGCAAGATTGTCAATTACGGTTCTATCGAGGTGGAACTCAAATCCGGAAAACAGGAAGAGGTGTTCATCGGCGATTCCTCCAAGATGCCGAAGAACTTCGTCTTTGATGATTTTGAGAACGGAGTCGGTAACTGGTATATATTCCATTCCCAGTATGCGAGTGGTGAACTGGATGCGACGGATGCCGGCAAAGACCGCGATGGAAAGGTGGCGCATTTCGTCTGCGAGAACGATTCCAATGCGAACTGGGTCCTGATGGGGGCTACCCTGGAAGGCAGTGTCGACATGAGCGAACTCGACTCGATTGTCTTCTGGGCGCGTGCCGCCAAGACGAAGCCTGACATGGACAAGCTGTTTATCCACTTCTCGTTCGATGTGGTTGCCGACAGCGTGGCCGGTACCGAAGAAGGCAAGGCCTGGGGCAGGGTCGATATCGATTCCGTATGGACGCGCTACGTGGTGACTCCGGGTAGCCTGATGGAACCGGATAGCCAGAATACGGGCGGAAATATCGGCTGGGACGCCGTGAAATCCCACGTGAACAAGCTGTCTATCTTCGGCGGGACCGGGGGTGAGTTCTGGATAGACGACATCGAAGTCTATGGCCTGAGACGCTTTAACGTGGTAGAACCGGCCAAAAAAGAAGACTAGACTGTGGATAATATGTCCATACGAAAAGCTGCCCGACGGGCAGTTTTTTTTGTGTATGGAAATATTTTAAAGACATGGGATGTTTGGATTTTCTTCTTGTGGAAGGCGTCCCATAAGGAGCTATTATGAAAGTGTGGAACCAGGTGGTGCCGCTCTGTTTGTTTGCGGGACTCTTCACCGTCGGCATGGCCGACAATCCAATTTCTACCTATCACTACTTGGCCGACCCCGGTGCGGCTGCTGATGATGATTATTTCTACATCATCACGGACTCCGATGACCCGGCTCCGGCCAATTCCGACGGCTACAAGATTTACGCCCTCTATGCATTCCGCAGCAAGGATATGCAGAACTGGACCGATTACGGCATCATTTACGATGCCCGCAAGGTGAACGGCATTAACGATATCTGGGCTTCCGGCATTGCCGTGCATAACGGCACGTTCTACATCGTGTTCCCCGATGGCGGTGGCGGCGGTATCGGCTACATCAAGGCGCCAGCTATTGACGGCCCGTGGACAAACGCCGTGGGCCAGGGCAAGGACAAGCTTGTCGGCGGCCGCGGCATTATCGGATGCGACGGCGTCTCGTGGTGCTTCGACCCGGGCATCTTCATCGATGACGACGGCACCACCTATGTCACATGGGGCGGTGGCGAAAGCAATAGCCGCCCGAATACCGACAACTTCGATGTCGTGAAACTGAACGATGCGAAGGATGCCCCGGTGGGTAACGGTAGCCACGTGAAGGTGAACAACCTCCCGACCCGCAAGATGCTCGAGGCCTCTTACATCCACAAGCACGATGGCAAGTACTACTTCTCGTACAGTACCGGCTGGCAGCAGGGTGCGCCTACCATCGACTACGGTATTGGCTCAAGTCCCATGGGCCCCTACACTTGGAAGGGTACCATCCTTGGCGACCCGAGCATGAACGGCAAGAGCATCAACGGCAACAACAACCACCATGGCATTGCCGAGTTCAAGGGCCATTCTTACGTGGTGTACCACGACCGCCGTATTGCGAAGGGCTACAACGGCCTGGAAGTTATTCCTGCCGACGATGGCAGGCCCAATCCGAACGAAGGCTACCACCGCAGTGTCTCTGTGGATGAAATGTTCTACAATGCAGACGGTACCATCAAGACGGTCACGGTGACTAACGAAGGCCCGAAGCAGATCGAGAACTTCGATCCGTACGACTGGTACCCGGCCCTCACGAGCTCCAAGCAGAAGGGCATCCGCAGCCGCTCCAACTTTGTGCAGGGCAAGAAAGCCGAACACGTTTTGATTCCGCTTTCCAGCAAGGAAGCCTGGATTCGCGTGAGTGGCGTGGATTTCGGTACTGCGGCGACGGGATTTACCGTCGAGGCATCGAGCGCTGCCGACGGCAACAAGATTGAAATCCGTACGGGTTCTGCTAGCGGCACCTTGGCGGGTACTTGCGCTCTCAAGAATACGGGCAGCAAGACGGTCTTTGCCGAGAACAAGTGCGAAGTCGAAGGTCTCAAGGGTATTGTGAACCAGCTGTTCTTGGTGTTCAAGGGCAGCCAGGATTCTACCATGTACGTGAAGGCTTGGGGCTTCGAAGGCAGCGGCACCACGCCTCCCGAACCGCAGAAGCCGTTCGGTGGCAAGGCCTGGGCTATTCCGGGCAAGATTGAAATGGAAAACTTTGACGAACCGGGTACCGGTCGCGGCGCTGGCGTAGATTCTTACAGCGAAAACGACTCTGATGACCATGGCGCCGAAAGCAACGGCGGCAAGAGCTACCGCGAAGGCACGGGCGTCGATATCTACAAGAAGGCGACCGGGTACGTTGTGGGCTACAACCAGGCTGGCGAATGGCTTGAATACACGGTGAACGTGGCGGCTGCGGGTGATTACACCATGTATGCGGCGGTTGCTTCGGCCAATGCGACGTCGGGTTTCCAGCTCTCCGTGGACGGCAACGACATCACTGAAGAAATTGCCGTGCCGAAGAACGAGGGCGAAGACAACTTCGATGACTACAACAAGGTCAAGGCCAACGTGGTTCTCGAAGCGGGTGAACATATCCTCCGCTTTACCGTGACGGGCGATTGGATGGACATCGACTACATCAACTTCGTGAAGGGCAAGGATGCCGAAGATACCGACCCGGTGGGCGATATTACGGCTATTGCGGGTGTCAAGTTCCAGAACAACGCTTCGCATACCTACCGCGTGTTTGGCCTGAACGGCAAGTTGCTCGGTACGGTTGATTTGAGCCGTGCGAATGTGAATGCTGCGCTCAAGGCGGCCGGTTTCAAGCAGGGCGTTTACATGCTCAAGCAGGAACGCGGTTCCAAGAAGTTGATGGCCAAGGTGACGGAATAGTCCATGGATAAAACATCAATGGAAATTGGTGTTTCGTCCTTAAAAAAGGCTGCTTTCATAGATATTTTTCTTTAATAAATAGCAATAAGGTTTTTTATGAACAGGGATGTGTCTATGAAGAGAAATTGTATGGGAAAGATCGGATTGGCTGCCGTGGGCGTTCTTGCCGCGGCAGCCATTGCCGACAATCCAATTTCTAGCTACCATTACCTCGCCGACCCGGGTGCCGCTGCCGACGATACGTACTTCTACGTCATCACCGACTCCGACGACCCGGCTGCGTACAATGCCAACGGCTACAACATCAAGGCCCTCTACGGTTTCCGCACCAAGGACATGAAAAACTGGACCGACTTCGGTATCATTTACGATGCCCGCAAGGTTGATGGTATCGGCGATATCTGGGCATCCGGCATTGCGGTGAACCCCAATGATCACAGGCTTTACATCGTGTTCCCCGATGGCGGTGGTGGCGGCATTGGCCTCATCGGCGCCGACAGCATTGCCGGCCCCTGGACGAACCCCGTTTCGGGCAACAAGAAGCTCATCAACAACTGGGGTGGCGGTATTTCGGACTGCGACGGCATCGGCTGGTGTTTCGACCCGGCTATCTTCTTTGACGACGACGGTCAGGGCTACTTCACTTTCGGTGGTGGTAGCAGTGACCAGCGCCCGGCAAACAATAACAATAACGACATTTTTAACATCTACAAGCTCAACAAGGACATGAAGGGCTTTGACGTGAGTACCAAGACTCACCTGAAGATTGGCGGCCCGAAGGCGATGGAAGCTTCTTACATCCATAAGTACAAGGGCAACTATTACCTGTCTTACAGTACGGCTGACTTGCGTATTGCCTACGGCATGTCCAAGAACCCGATGGGTCCCTACGAATACAAGGGTATCTTCATGGGGAACCCAAACATTGGTGGCCAGAATATTAACGCGAATAACAACAAGCCGAATTCAAGGGCCACTGGTACGTTGCCTACCATGACCGCCGTATCGCGAACGGTTACGATGGCCTCGAAAAGATTCCTGCCGACGACGGCAAGGCGAATCCGGCGCCCGCATACCACCGCAGCGTAAGCGTCGATGAATTCTATTACAATGGCGATGGCACCATGAAGGAACTGACCTTCACGAAGGAAGGTCCGAAGCAGATTGAAAACTTTGATCCGTATGACTGGTATCCGGCACTCACGAGCTCCAAGCAGAAGGGCATCCGCAGCCGTTCCAATTGGGCTCCGGGTAAGGTCGCCGAACACCTGTTGCTCCCGCTTTCTACGAAGGAAGCCTGGATTCGCGTGAGTGGCGTTGACTTCGGTACCGCGGCGACGGGCTTTACCGTGCAGGCGGCAAGCACGGCCGACGGTGACAAGATTGAAATCCACACGGGTTCTGCTAGCGGCACCCTCGCTGGTACTTGCACGCTCAAGAATACCGGCAACAAGAATACCTTTGCCGAAAACAAGTGCGAAGTCGAAGGCCTCAAGGGCGTTGTAGACCAGATATTCCTGGTGTTCAAGGGCAGTAGGGATTCCACGATGGCTATCAAGGCTTGGGGCTTCGAAGGCAGCGGCTCTACTCCGCCCACTCCGCAGGTTCCCTACGATAGCGTTGCGGTGAAGATTCCGGCGAAGATTGAAGCTGAAAAATACGACATTCCGGGAACGGGCCGCGGCGCCGATGCCGAATCGTACAGCGATTCCGAAGGTGCGAACCAGGGTGATGCCAAGTTCCGTGAAAACGAAGGCGTTGACATTGTTGAAGGTGGCTCGGGCATGGCTATTGGCTATACCGCTGTTGACGAATGGCTCGAATACACCATTGATGTCCCGGCTGATGGCGAATATGCCATCAAGGCTTCCGCTTCTACAGGCATGGAAAATGGTGCAAGCTTCTGCTTCTTGGCTGACGGCAAGGCGATTGGCGATACCGTCAAGGTGGAGCAGACTGGCGAAGACTGGAGCGTTTAT
>CACXKY010000120.1 GCA_902768325.1 Fibrobacter succinogenes | reverse complement strand
CTGGACCTTCGAAGAAGTGGACAAGAAGCTCGAAGGCATCATGAAGAGCATCTACGCCGCTGCTTCCTCTGCCGCTGTCAAGTACGGCCAGAAGGGCAATCTCGTGATGGGTGCAAACATCGCCGGCTTCCTCAAGGTTGCCGATGCCATGAAGTGGCAAGGTGCAGTGTAATTAAAGGCTGTCATCCCCGGCTTGGCCGGGGAGCCCCCTTTGAAAAGGCCTCCGGTTCAAAGCCGGGGGCTTTTTTTGTGCCTATTCTGGACTAAATAAGTTAGATTTGTACCGAACGTATAGGAGGGCTCTGAGAGCATGCGCTTGTTCAAGATTTTTACCGCATTGTTGTTGTTGCCGTTGTCCGTTATGGCCGCTTCGGAAGTGTGGACAGGCAAGGTGGCGGAAAAGTTCCAATATGGTAAAGGCAAAATTGAAGACCCTTACCTTATCAAGACCCCCGAAGAATTTGCCTTGATGGCTAAAAAATATGCCGATTCGGCGTATTACCGTTTGGCCGAGGACATCGTCTTGAACGAGGGCGATGCCAAGGACTGGGCCAAGAAGGCTCCGAAGAATAAATGGACGGTTTATGGCGATACGGCTAAATTTGCCCGGGTTCATCTAGACGGTGAAGGACATTCGATCAGCGGCCTTTATATCAATAGCGACAAGGATTATCAGGGCTTGTTTGGTGCCTGGACCGGTATCGTTGCAAATGTTAAAATCAAGAATTCCTATGTCAAGGGGCGTAATTATGTAGGGACGCTTGCGGGTGTATTTGGCTCTGAAGAACGATGGCTTTTAACTCGTCCTAATCCTTTTGGAAACGAGAACAATGGACATATTGTAAATATAGATGCGGAAGTTGTTGTCGAAGGCCACAATTTTGTGGGTGGGTTGGGAGGATTGCTCAATGAAAAGAAAGCGTCAATTGATTCGAATGGCTACGTTTCTTATGAATCAAAAGGTAGTAGTTCTTATAGTCCCATTTATCAGTATGATCTTACTGTATCGGGTTCAGTCCAGGCTGATTCTGTAGTTGGCGGTATATTTGGTAGTTATATAAGTGTATCTAACGATTGTATGGGGCTATGGAACAAAGCTTCCGTGACAGGATCTTTTGATGTGGGTGGGATTTTTGGTTATTTATATTCGTATAATTCATCTTCGCCAAATAGTTTTATTAATTCAGGCGTTGTTAAAGGAACCAGAAAAGTAGCCGGTATAATAGGTGGTTTTGCGTATAATGAATCTCCGGACTTGGAAAACTTGGCTAATTTGGGGGCGGTTTCGGGTAAAAGCCGAGTAGCTGGACTGGTAAATTCTGATATTTCGAAGATTCGTCGAAACATATACAATTCCTATAATGCTGGTGAAATTACGGGTGATTCGGTGGTTTCTCCTCTATTTTACGATGATTCCTGTTCTCGTGAATGTCTTGATACTTTGCATGTCTATGACTTGTTTACTGAACACGCGGACTCGATCCATGAGTATGCGGATTCCATGGGAGCCTATTTTTTCCCGGATACAGGAGCGTCGCCTATCAATAAGGGATTGCCTGTGTCGGCATATTTCTATCCGGAAAAAATCTACAGTCATGGGCATGGGATTCACGATGATCCGTTCTTGATTGCTAGTGTTGATGATTTACGCCGTTTTGAACGCCATGCGGCGTTGAGGACTTCGCAGTATGGGAAGGATACATATAGATACTATAGGCAAACTGCCGATATTGTATTCCCCAAGGAGAATAATGAATGGACTCCTGTAACGGTAAACAAGATCCACTATGATGGCGGGGGACATTCAATTTCGGGTTTCGCTATTCATGAAGCGCGTTTAGAAGTTGATTCGACTGTTTTAAATCGGATAGATGCGTCTACAAGTTATTCTACCAATTTAGATAGATATACGGAAGCCTCGCGATGCACTGGTTTTTTCAGGAGGATTCAAGACGCTACGATTGACAATTTAAAACTCAAGGATATAGATGTTGAGGGTGACTTTCAAGTAGGAGGCCTCATTGGATGTAATTATGGACCATCTCCCATTGTGAAGCGTGTTTCTGTGGAAGGAACTGTCAAAGGACTTTTTCAAGTTGGGGGCATTGCCGGCGTATCTATTGCAAAATTTCATGATGTCGTAAATTATGCAACTGTATCTGGAAGGAAATATGTCTCTGGAATTACAAATATAAGACAGTCTGTCAATGTGGATTTGCTTCGTTTCGTGCGAAACCATGGCAAGGTGACAGGTAATGCTTATGTTGCTGGGATTGTTAGTGAAATTGAATTAGAAGGAATCTTGAACAGCTATGTTTATAACAGGGGGGATATCATTGCCGAAAAAGGTCCGGCCGGCGGGTTGTTTGCCGTGGCATCGACAGGCACGTTCCATACTAATATAACTAATTCATACAATGCGTCGAATGTGACTGCAGAAAAAGATTATGGGGCTTTCTTTGGTATTTTGAATACAAAATGGGATTGGAAAGAAAGTATAGATTCCATGATGCTTTATGACAAAGCTTTGATGAGTGATCCAAGAAACATGTATCGTATAGTAAATGGAAACGATTCTAGTCTTGTGTCGGATGCTGCTTTTGCTGCCGTTGATTCTAAAACGCTTAAGTCTGCGGGGGCAAAGGAATTGGGCGCGTTATATGGCGCAGACGAAACGAATGAGAATGGTGGATATCCTGTATTTAAAATGCTTAAAGGCAATGGCACGTCGGATTCGCCTTACCTTATCGAAACCGCAGATGATTTATGGAAACTAAGTGAACTGGTCTGCTGTGATATTAAACTGATGAGTCTATATCAGAATTCGCATTACAAGCTGATTGCCGACATTGATTTGAAAGCATCTGCAAAGAAACCTTGGGTTCCTATTTATATAGGTGTGTGGGGTGTCTTCGATGGGGGCGGACATACGGTATCTGGGATTTATGTTGATTCGACTAGAAAAGATGATTACACTATAATAAGGGGAGGATTGTTTTTAAATAATTTTGGAACCATAAAAAACTTGGGTATTGCCGATTCTCACATTTATGGCGATACCGCTGGCGCAATTGTGGCCATAAATGCCGGAGTTATTGAAAACTGTTGGAATAAGAATGCCGTTGTGGAGGCTTCCGATGTTGCAGGGGGTATTGCTGGCGTGATGTATCCAGGGGTTGTTGCTACTTATGCCGTTATGTCCGATTTAGAAGAATATCAGGCTATTGCAAACCGTGAAGTGTACATTAACAAAGCGTATAATGGAGGAACTGTTAGCTCGGGTGGTGCCAGTGCGGGAATTGTTGGAGTGGTTGTAGATGTTCCTTATCGAACAGATTTTGTTGCCCGTAGGAATGCTAATATGCGTATCGCCAATTCCTATAATGTGGGGACGGCTGGCGCTGGTATTGTTTGGTCCACCGCTTTAATTGGAGAAGGTATTGTGGAGATAAAGAATGTGTATGATGCGGGAACTGGATGCACTGAAAACGGTGTTACTAGCCGTGCTCAGAATGTCATAAATTCCTACTTTGAGGACGAGAATCGTAAGGGTTGCGTGAATTACGGAACGCCCATGACGGCGAAAGAAATGAAGACAAAGGATTTTGCCAAAAAGATGGGCGAGGCGTTTAAGTATGATGCCAACGGCGTGAACAATGGTTTCCCCATCTTTTCCGACAGTAGGGGTTTTGATCCTGACGAACCCTTCAGTGTCAAGCAACAACGGCTTGTCTACAAGGCCTTGCAGGTGAGCGTCGTTGGCCGCGAAATCTATCTTGACAATTTAGTCGATGGCGTAAATACAGTCCTGTTCGACCTGCGTGGCAAGCGCGTCTGGAGCGGGACGGGAAAATCCGCCGTAATTCCGGTCCAGAAGGCGGGCGTCTATATCATCCGGAACAAGTTCCAGATGGCAAAAATCGTCGTCCGGTAATCCCCGTTAGCATCCTTTTAAGTTTTTATAGAAAAATCCCCGCCTTCCAGGGGCTTTTTTCGCTTTTTGCCTATCATCTTTAGCCTATCGTTTTTTACCTGTTTATAGGAAGAATCTATGGCTAGCCATCGGGATTTCAAATTGCGGATGTGAGCCAAGTCACATTCCAGGTTGGAATACTTTTTTTTAGAGTAAAGAAAAGAATACATTTTTCTGTTTCTTTGTGTTTTGCGTAAAATTTTGAACTTTTGTTACTATTTTTAAACTCAAGCGATGGGAAAATATGCGATTGTTTGATGGACATGCCATACTGCGCTTAGCGCTATTGTTTACATGTGTTGTTTTTGCGGGTCTTATTCCTGAGATCATCAGTTTCTCGGGAAGCGTCTTTTTTGTTGTAAACTATATCCTCGCCATCGGCATCCTGCTTTACCTGGCCTTGTTCCACGAGTTCCCCGTTTCCGCGAACATCAGGAAGCTGCGCAACGACGTGGATATCCCGGAAGTGACTTCCGTAGAACCCAGCCGCGATTTCCAGAAAGACTTGATCGAGAAGGACGAAATGCTCCAGATGATGGTCGATGCGTCCAGCGATGGATTCTGGACGTTCGACGTGCCGACGGGGAAGGTCTATTGGTCTAACCGCGTCGCCAAGCTCCTCGGCATTGACCCCGACCAGGTGGACGATACCTTCGAGACGCTCAAGCGTTGCGTCATCGAGTCCGACTGGGAGGTGTTCCGCAAGGAAATGACGAAGTCCCTGAACGAGAACCGTCCCTTCAACCTTTCCCTGCGCCTAGTTTCGGCTTCGGATTCGCCCAAGGAACTCACGGTTAGCGGCCGCCCGCAGTTCAATGAAGAAGGCCGCCCCATCCGCCTGATCGGTTTCCTCGGGGAACGCATGAGCACGGCGGCGATGGAACGCCAGAAGTACTATTACGCTTACCAGGATGCCTTGACGGGTGTGTACAACCGCAAGTTCTTCCTCGAGAAGCTCAAGGTGGATATCGACAACGCGGCGAAGCGCCCGGACTACATGTTTGCCGTCGCCCTCCTGGATATCGACAGCTTCGGCGCCATCAACGATTCCTTCTCCACGAATTTTGGCGACAACGTCTTGCGCGTCGTGGCGGACCGCATCAAGGGCAGCTGCCGGGACAACGACTGCGTGGCCCGTATCGGACCGGACGTCTTTGCGGTGGTATTGCACAACATCCAGGGGGCCGACCCCGATGACGACTTGATGCCGATTGTCCGCCGGCTCCACAACAAGGTCAAGGCGCCCGTGAACCTCGAAGGCCGCGAACTCTATATCAGCGTTTCGATGGCGGTCGTGGTGAACCGCGACGTGGATTGCGTCGAAGACATCATGGCGAACGCAAGCGCCATCCTTCGCGACCTGAAGAAAAACGGCGACCACGGCGGAATCCAGTTCTTTACGGGCGGCATCCGCGAAAAGGCGATGAAGCTCTACAAGCTCGAATACGAAATCCGCCGCGCGATCCAGGCCAAGGAATTCATCTTGATGTACCAGCCGATTGTGGATATCAATGCGGGGAACTCCGTCGTGGGTTTCGAAGCTCTGGTCCGCTGGAACAATACCGAGCAGGGAATCGTATCGCCGGCCGAATTCATCCCCATCGCCGAAGAGACCGGCCTGATTGTCCCGATGGGAGCTTTGATTTTGCGCATGGCCTGCGAACAGACGCGCAAGTGGGTGGAACAGGGATACGAAAATATCAAGGTCGCCGTGAACTTCAGCGCCAAGCAGTTCGCGCTCGACAACATGGTGGAAGATGTCCGCCGCGTGCTTACCGAGACCCACCTGAACCCCAAGAACCTGAAGCTCGAAATTACCGAGTATACCGCGATGTGCGAAGTGGAAAAGACCATCGACATCATGCGTTCGCTTTCGAGCATGGGCCTGCAGATTTCTATCGACGACTTCGGTACCGGCTACAGCAGCCTTTCTTACCTCAAGCGCTACCCGATTCATACGCTCAAGATGGACAAGTCCTTCATCGACCACGTGGCCGACGACGAAGAAGACGCGTCCTTTGCCCGCATGGTCATCAGCATCGCGAAGTCCTTGAACCTCGACCTCATCGCCGAGGGCGTGGAGACGGCAGAACAGCTGGAATTCCTGCGCAGGGAAGGCTGCCGCCAGATTCAGGGGTACTATTTCAGCAAGCCGCTTTCGCCCGAGGCCGCCTTCGAATACCTGAAGGCGCATGACGGCTCCCAGGTCAGCGTCTAGATTCCGTAACAGCGCCGCGTATTTTCACGACATTGCCTGTAGAGTTCCTCTATGGGCATTTGCTTTATTTCGGCGAGTTTCTGGGCGATGTAGGGGATGTACCCGGAATGGCAGGGCTTGCCGCGGTACGGTACGGGTTTTGGGGACCAGGGCGGCGGCATCGCGGACGCTCTGCGCACTCTTGAAGGTGATGATGCCGGTAAAGCCGATAAAGATGTTTGCGTCGAGCCCGAGGAGTGCCTGGGCGAATTCGGGAGTGCCCGTAAAGCAGTGGACGTGAATCTTGTGGTTGCGGAGGTCGGCGTTGCGGAGTACGGCGAGGGCGTCGCTGTCGGCTTCGCGGAGGTGCAGCACGAGCGGCTTGCCGCTCTTGAGCCCGAGTTGCAGGTGGCGCTCGAAAAGAGCGACTTGGCGCGGGGCGGAATTCGGATCGTAATGGTAGTCGAGGCCGAATTCACCGCACGCGACGCATTTGGGGTGCGTGAGAAGCTGTTCCAGGCGCGCTTCGTCTTCGGGAGTTTCGGTATCGACGTATTCCGGATGGATGCCGTAGGCGGCGTAGACGTTAGGGTATTTTTCGGAGAGTTCCCTGCCGCGTTCGAAATCCGCCGGATCGCACGCCACGTGGATGAAGGCCTCGGGCAGCGCGACGTTCGGGTCGGCGTCGTGGGGGAGCCGCTCGAGGAGCGCGTCGAAGGACTCGCCGGAGTGCTGTTCGTAGGAATCGATGTGGCAGTGGGTGTCGATGAACATAGGGGTGTGGGAGCGTGCCTACGGCACTTTGAGGTATGAGCTCGGCTCTTCGAGCCTTTGGGGCTTATTGCTTTGAACGAGAAATAAGAAG
>CACXKY010000119.1 GCA_902768325.1 Fibrobacter succinogenes | reverse complement strand
GAAAAAGCGAACGCGATAGCGGCAACAAGTTTAAGATATCTCATAAGAATCTCCTCTCTTTCGTTCCTAAATATATACAAAAATTTACATTCCGGGACGAATACGAGGGAAATTACGCCCAAAATCACGCTTCTGGGCTTCAAAATAGGGATTTAAGGGCTTTTTGGGCCTTAAATGGTCGCGAGAATCCTCTTCCAGCCGTCTTCGGGGATCTGGGCGCCCATCACCTGCACCACCTCGTTACTGACGACGCTACCGAGGTTTCCGCTGCGTTCCATGTCCCAGCCGTTCATGTAGCCGTACAGGAATCCCGACGCCCACAGGTCGCCGGCGCCCGTCGTATCGATGGCCTTTGCGGCACCGGCCTGCACGCGCGTCACCTTACCGTCCTTGGCGATGAGGGCGCCGCGCTTACCGATTTTCACCACCGCGACCTTCGCCTTCCCCGCAAGCACGTCGAGAGCGGCTTCTTCCTTGACGCCCGCGTAAGCAAACGCTTCGTCTTCGTTCGCGATGATGATGTCGATCATGCCCGCGGCAAAGAGTTCGTCGAACGTTCCGCGGCAAGCATCCACCACGCCGAAGCTGCTGAAGTCAAGCGCGGTTTCCACGCCGAGGCTACGGGCTAGCGTAAACGACTTCTTGAAGCAGTCCGCATTGAACGCGCGGTAGCCTTCCGCATAGAGCAGGCCCACGCCGTCATAGAGCGCCGGTACAAAGTCTTCGCTAGCAAGGAAATCCGAAGCACCGAGGTACGTCCACATGGAACGCTGTGCATCGGGCGTCACCGCGCTAAACACACAGCCCGTCGCGGCATCGCTCATGCCAAGCTTCGATTCCACACCGTTGTTCTTCAGGTGTTCCTGGAAAAGCTTGCCGAGTTCGTCGTTACCGATTTTCGAAATAAAGGCTGCCTTGCCGCCCAGGCGCGAAAGCCCTACCATCGTATTGCAGGTAGAGCCGCCCGGCACGCGCAGCGGGTTCTTGAGTGCCGCGAGGAACTTTTCCATCTGCGGCCAGTCGACCATGTTCATGCCGCCTTTCTGCACGCCCTGCGATTCAATCCAGGCATCATCCACATTGGCAAGAATATCAACAAGGGCAGCACCCATACCAAGAACTTTCTTCATTACATACCTCCCCTGCGGCGGCGCAGTTTCTCGCCCGCCTGCAGCAAAAATTGACGTTCTGATTCGGTCAGGGAACCGATCCCTTCGCGGCTCACTTTCTTGAGGATATCATCCATCCTCTTCTGTTCGTCCATGTAAAAGACTTCGCCTTCAAGGGGCTTATCATCGGCGTTACCGCGAGCATCGTCGGCGGAATCCGAACGGCCGCCGTCATTGACGCGGAACTTGGGGCGGCGCATCTTGCGCTTGGCCTCTTCAAAAAAGCTGCCCATACCGGCATGGCCATTCCGCAACGCGCGGAGGTAGAAATGCATGTAGAGGAACCCTGCGACAACGCCGCCCAAATGGGCGAAGTGCGCGATACCGTCACTCGAATGCGCCATCAGCACGTCCACCGCCACCATGAACCACATGGCGTACTTGATGCGCATCGGGAAGAAGAAGAACATCAACAGCATGCGGTCCGGGAAGAACTTGTAATAGGCGACAAAGATGCCCATGAGCGCTCCCGACGCACCGATAATCGGGGCGTTCGTCAAGCCGAGCCAGAACATAACGAGGCTGAACACCGCGGCAAAGATTCCGCAGAACAGGTACATCGCCGTAAAGTGCTTCGAGCCCATCACGTCGGCAACCTCGCTGCCGAACATCCAGAGCATGAGCATATTGAAAACGAAATGCCAGAAATCCACATGCACGAACATGTAGGTCACGAACCGCCAAGCCTGTTCCGGAGCAAACGGCCAGAACGCCCCCAGGTAGGCGATGTATTCGAGGATGTTTCCGTCACCGAGGCCAGGCAGGTTCAGGTGCAAGCCAAGGATCCTGCCGCCCACAAAGGCAAGGCCGAACACCGCGGCATTGATAACCAGCAGGACGCGTAAAACTTTAGGCAAGAATCGAAATGGTCTCATAAGTAAGTAGTAGGAAGTAGACAGTAGGACAAAGTCCGTTAGTGGCTAGTGGTTAGTAAGGGGATTACATCGGCGGGAACGTATTTAGCAAGCGTCGCGCGGCCTTCCCCGGCGATTCCCGCCTTCAGGAGTTCGCGCACGACCGTACTGGAGACCATCAGGTGTTCCGGCGCGCTGGAAAGGAACAGCGTCTCGCATTCCGGATAAAGCATCTTGTTGTTCCAGGCGACCGTCTGTTCGTATTCCACGTCAGCGGCGCCACGGATACCGCGCACCAGGTACTTCGCACCGACACGCTTCATAAAATCGACCGTGAGGCCATCGTACACGTCCACCTTCACGTTCGGGATTCCCGCAACCGCCTTCCGCACCATCTCGGCACGGGTCGCCTCGTCGAAGTAGTACTTCTTGGACGCGTTCACCGCGAGGAGCACGTACAGTTCGTCGAACAGCGAAGCGGCACGCCTGACGATATCCAGGTGTCCCAACGTAAACGGGTCGAACGACCCCGCGAATACGGCGATTTTCTTCATGCACTAAATATAGTTAATAGTTACTAGTTAATAGTTACTAGACCAAGATGACTCAGTAACCGCGACCATCCCACATTCCACATCACGCCGAAGGCGCCCTGTAGATCACCAGCGAGGATTCGCCATAACGGCGGACCTGCACGGTCCCGGCCTCGTCAGCTTCCTTCACCCATGCAGGCAGGTTGCGGCTCGGGGCTTCGAATACGGCGACGCCTCTCGGATTCAGCCATTCCCAGAACGCTCTCAGGTCGGGGTATTCCATATCCTTGAACGGAGGATCCGCATAAATCAGGTCGAAACCTTCTTCGGCGCAGAGGGATTCCTTCACGAGCGTAAGGGCGTTCTTTTCGAGCAAAGTGAGTTTGTCTGTAATTCCTAGAGCTTTATACGCCTGGTACACAAGCCTTGCCTGCGAATGGGCCATCTCGACGGCGACCACATGCGAAGCCCCGCGGCTCAAGGCCTCGATGCCCATAATGCCCGAACCCGCGAACAAGTCCAACATGCGGAAGCCCTCGACACCCTGCAGGATGTTGAAGAGTGCCTCCCTCGTACGGGAGCCCGTCGGTCTAGTCTTAGATGTTTCTGGAGAGGGGACGTTGCGCCCCCTTAGCATTCCACCAGTAATTCGAATGGGCATTTCTTACGGAAGAACGAACATTTCGATGCGCATCGACACCTGCATGTTCTTTCGAGCAAACTTCAATTCAAGCTTCTGTGCTGCCGCGCGGATCGGTGATTCCGACAATGCCGCAAAGAACTGCTGCAGTTCCGGGTAATCGCACGTGGACGAAGCCTGGTAGACATAGCGTTTGTAGACGCCGTAATCTTCCACGGAAGGCTTATCCAATCCGTTCAGCACTACTTTATGCGTACTCGCCAAAGCCTTGAGGGACTTGAGTTCTTCAGAAAGTTCCGAAGCCGGCACAAAGCGGGTCACCGCGTTCATATTCACATTCGTCACGTTGAACTTACCGAAGGCGGTAATGTCCGTAGCCGGGGCGTTTTCCGGAATAGGCGGAGTCTTGAATTCGGAGCTGACAGACTTGACGCGTTCCAGGAAGCTACGCTGCGAAGTCGGCTTGGAAGCGACACCGCGCACGTAGAAGTAGTTCGGCGCCTGGAAGATACAGTCGGAGAAGCCGACGTCATCCGGAGTAGCCGTGTTCATGAACGTCAGGAACTGGGCCACCGACGCACGCTGGAACGAAATCTTTTCCATCGGCAGGAACTGGGTGTAATCCACGCGCTTGTTGTTGAACAGCACGGTCGGATTGATTTCACCCACGACCTGATTGACCGTAAGGGCGTCACGACGCTTGATGGCCTCGTTGGCCAACGCGACCTGCGCTTCGAGCGAACCACCGGCGGTAGTCGTCTGACCGGAACTCAAGGTCAGGGCAGAACGGCTCGGGTCCTCGGCACCAATCATATCGAGGTACTGGCTCGGGAGGACTCCCTGCAAAGGCTTGGGAACGCCCGCCACGCTGAGGAAGCAGCTAAAAGCGACAAAGACAAAAAGTACAGCCAAGAAAGCCGTCAGGGCCTTCTTCTTAGAGGTCTTGACCTGCGACGAAATGTCGGTCACGTGAACCGGGTTCACGTTGCTTATCAGGGATTCCCTTTCAGCGGCATCGATCAAGTTCAAGTGAATCATACACCCTCCATCACATTCAGGGCCGTTCCGATGGCGCCAGCACAGCAGAGCACCGAGGCGGAATCCTGCTCATCGACAGGAAGCCTGAGATTAGAGAAGGAATCCATCAATGCCAGCTGGTAGCCCGGGCAGCACCGACGGAGGTCTTCTACAAACAAGGGATCTTGCGCCAGTTCTCCGCAAATGTTGATTTGACGGATATCCAGCGCCGCATTTTCTTCTTTCGCCAGGTTAATCTGGTTCATGACTTCTTTAGCAAGCAATTCGTAAGCTTCTTCGCGGGACTTGTTCACCAGCGGCAAGGTCGACACGCAACGGAGCCCCTGCAAGTTATCCTTCGAGAGCCACATCATGGTCACGCCCATGTAATCGGCCTTGATGACGCACTGCAGGTCCTTGACCCCTTCGGCCACGTCCATCAAGTTCAAAAGGGAAAGCACGTCGACTTCCATCGCCTTCGGAGCAAGCGCCTTGCTGCGGAAACCCTTACGCAGGGCGTCCACCCACTGACGCCGGACCGCGATAAGAAGTACGGTGAGGCCCAGGGAGTTAGAACCGCTCAAAACCTTGTAGTCGATGACGTAAGCACCCTTCTCGGCATTGGTAATCAGGTCCAGATACCAGTGGAGGTACTCATCCAGGTGCGTGGCAGCCTCGGCAGGCACATATACCTGGCGTATGACGGAACGGAAGGCCGGAATAGCGACCGAAATGGCCTCCACGCCCTCGAGCTGGATAGAGTCCATCCAGGTCTGGAGGACAGTCTCGAAGGTGTAGATGTCATCGATAGGGCTGGTTTCTGTTTCCAGGACAGCGGTCTTGAGAACCCGCCTTTCGGCGGAGTCCAAGAGGGCGACTTTCAAGGAAGCATCGCCTACTTCAATTCCCATAAAAATCTTCGTATCACTCATATACTCAACGACTTATGAAAGTTGTACACCCTAAAACTAATCAAAAATTACCCCCTGGAGTATACCCTCTGCTTTTTTCTTACCTATTCCAGGCACTTTTTCTAGGTCCGCAGGGGTCAAAAACGGCCCTTTTTGCTCACGGAAGGCAATTATTTGCTCCGCAAGCTTGGGACCGACCCCCTTCAGGGCGCATAATTCGTCTTTCGAGGCCCGGTTGATATGGATGGGCAAACGGACGACTTTTCCCTTCTTTTTACCCCCTTTTCGCTTTTTTTTCTTTTGCGGAACGGTTTCGCCCGTTTCTTCTTTTTTTATTACTTTGTCCGTAACCTCCGGGACAGATTTTCCACCCGAACCGGAGCGGGCAACCGAAGCGACGGCCGTTTCCCGGCCGAACAGGTCGTCTTCCTGTTCGATGGACGGGATTCCCCACGGGAGGAACCGGACGACAAGCCCCACGATAAACAGGGCGACAGCGATGTGAAAGACTTTCTTCTCAGCAGAATTCATCCGGCACCGCCTTCAAGGAGGTTCGTACCGGATGTAGCATACAAGAAGCAAGCCAGTTTGTCTGATAACGCATGGTATTATCCTTCAAGCTTACGTTCATGTATCAAAGCCTCCACCGCTTCCGCGTCGGATGGCACGTCCACAGAGATACTCGGGTAAGAACTTTCCACGATGCGTATGGGGCGTAGGCCCAAGATGCGCATCTGTTCGAGCGAGCGCTCCAGTTCTACCGGGGACTGCGGCAAGGAGGAAAATTCATCGCGGGAGCGCCTGGAATAGGCGTAAATCCCTTGATGCTGGAACCAGCGCAGAGCTTCCTCCGGGGGAACTGCGCGGGTAAAATCGACGGCAAGGCCATCCTGGACCTTGACCTTCACGACCGTCTTGAGCAGGGCCTCCGACGGGTTGAGCGGGCAGGCCACCGTCACCCAGCAGTCCGGATGCGCGGCAAGGTCTTCGGCCACCGAGCGGAGCACGGCGGGCTCAACCAGGGGTTCGTCTCCCTGGAGGTTCACTACCAAGTCAAGATTCAAAATACGGGCCGCCTCGGCAACACGGTCAGACCCCGTGGCGGCAGGGCCGGTCATGACGGCGCGGAAACCGGCGGCAGTAACGACGCGGGCAATCTCTTCGCTGTCCGTAGCACAGACGATGCTTTCGAAACAGCCGGCAAGCGCGGCGCGTTCCAGCGTCCGGACAATCATTTCTTTTCCGCACAGTCTAAAAAGGGGCTTCCCAGGAAACCGAGAAGACCCCATACGTGCGGGTACGATGCAGTGAACTGCAGTCATAAAATCAATAAGGGCGCGATGGCCGTGCTATGGTCGTTTTCGACAGCAGGAGCATTAGCGAAAGCCTGATCCAGCGTGAAGCCCTGTACCGGAACATCTTCGCGGAGGATGGTTTCGCCGTTTTCCACGGCCGTCATCGGTTCGACGTTGGACAAGTCGAGCGCCTTGAGCGCTTCCAGATGGTCGAGCATCTTGTCCAGATGGCCCTTCACGGCTTCGATATCGCCTTCAGCGACTTCGAGCCTGGAAAGCTTGGCCAATTTCAAAACTTCTTCACGTTCGAGCATAAAAACCTCGTTAGTTACGGGGAAAATATAGTATTTTCCCGCGATTGTCATCCCCGATTTAGTCGGGAATCTCCTTTTCTTGGATTATCCGACAATTTTAAGGTACTTCGCTATAAGAGTTCGGACACTTCCATCCCTACTGAACCGAACTTCCACATGAGCTTCAGACCCAGATCCACTACACCTTAAAATCATGCCTACACCAAATTTCACATGATGTACTCGGGCACCCTGGTGATACGGATTATCATTATTCGTACCATGAGCAATTGATGTTCCACTCGGGACAGGAGGCTTTTCAACTTTTATAGGATTACGAAAAACAATATGTTGATCATTCTTTTTTACTGAAGCCGGAACCGAGGACGTACGGTTATTCCAACTACGATAACCTGAACTTGAATATGACGAACGAGAGTATGAACCAAACGAGTTTCCTCTACTTGTAGAAACATTCGTCATTCGAGCAGAATCCGAAGCATTGTTGAAACGTTGCAAAGAAGGATCTTGGTTAAAGTCATCGGAAGAAAAAACATTTCCATTACGACTCGATCCGTTCGAAATATTACAATATGTTTCATCAACAACCGATTTATCCATTTGTTTTATAAACTGCGATTTACCGAAATATCTACTTGTCCCCTGAAAGAAACGACCATCAACATGATATAAATAAAGTTTCTTTTCAGCACGTGTACAACCCACATAAAACAAGCGACGTTCTTCTTCCAACTCCTTTTGTATTTCTGACAAAGAAGGCATTGTTGTAGCTCGTGTAAGCGGGAAAATTCCTTCATCACACCCCGCAATATGTACGGTATTAAACTCCAAGCCTTTCGCCATATGAATAGTCATAAGCGTCACTTGTCCTTTACTTGAGTCAACATTTTTGTCGGCATCCGTCAACAGAGAAATATATTGCAAAAAATCATTTAACGAAGCATTTTGATTATTCCTGTCGTATTCCTGAATTGCATTCAACATTTCTCCGACGTTTGCAATCCGTTCTTCCGCATCATTTTCATCATCCTTTCGCAAAAAATCTTCATAACAGATATCGCTTATGATAATTTCAACAATTTCAGGAAGACTCTTCTCTTTTTCTGCAACAAGAGACTTCCACTTTAAAATCATGTCTGTAAAATTTTTGAGTTTAGAAGCCGCTTGACTACCGCTATGGGCTTCAGCAAGCAGACTTTCCCAAAAAGAACACTTTCCCTTGCGCTGCCTCTCTATAATACCTTCAACTGTTGTTTTTCCTATTTTTCGAGGAGGCGTATTAATAACGCGCTTATAAGCAGCATCATCTTTATCGTTACCTAATAAACGCAGATACGCTAATACATCCCTTACTTCTTTGCGATCCCAAAAACGAGTCCCTCCAAAAATTACTAAGGGAATTCCTTTTTCATTAAGAGCCTTTTCAATAGCTCGTGACTGAGCATTTGTTCTATAAAAAATTGCCGTTTTGGAATAATAATCCGATCCTGCTTCTGCAATTGTTTCTGCAATTGCATTTGCCTCCATTCCTTCCAAAGGAATCACTTTTTTATCATATCTTTCGTAATAATTCTCATTTCCTATAAAATTACGAATATGTATCAGTTCACCAGCTTCTTCCTTTGAATAAACAACTTTCTGCATTTCCGCAGGACGCGGATTATATGCTATCACAGAGCCCGCGCCCTTCACGATATTGCTCGTGGAGCGGTAATTGCGTTCGAGTTTTACGATCGTCACCGGTGCAAAGTCGCGGTGGAAGTTACGGATAATCCCAATATTCGCACCGCGCCATCCGTAAATGCTCTGGTCGTCGTCACCCACCACCGTTACGTTTTTGTTTTCATTTATCAGTAATTTCAAGAGTTCGTACTGAACATCGTTCGTATCTTGATACTCATCTACTATCACATATTGGAATCTTGTTCTTAATTGATCTACAAGCTGAGGTACTTTCTGCAATAAAAGAACGGCATTAAACAACAGATCATCAAAATCCATTGCATTCGATTCTCGCAAACGTTTCTGATATTCTGCAT
>CACXKY010000118.1 GCA_902768325.1 Fibrobacter succinogenes | reverse complement strand
TTGTCGAAGAGGATCTTGCATCGCTTTTTGTTGATGACGAAGATTTGGCGTCAACTTTTTTTGACGATGAAGATTTGGAGCCATCCTTGGAGGATGAACTGTCTTGGGATTCGGAAGATTCTTCGGTAGAAGGATCCGCGGAAGTGGAAGAACTGTCATCACCGCATGCTGCGAACAGGAATGCGGAAGAAATCAAAAAGGGAAGAATTTTTTTGTAATTCATGTACCCAAATATAGCTTTATATAGCCTTTTTTTAATTCCATATTGCAAGCATCAAGGAATCTAATTCTGCAATTTTCGCCTGCAATGTCTTTTTCATATTGTCGACAGCATCAGGGAAATACATCTTTTCATCGCCGACTAGATCTTCTTCAATATTGATAGGCCAAAGCTTCACATTCTGTTCGTTAGACTGGCTAATATAATTCGATAGCGAATCTATAAAGGAATCCATCGCAAGAAAACGCTCCTTGCCAGCCGCCCACCTTTCATTAAGGACCTTTACGAAAGAGGGTTTCTGGAAAAAGGCGTTCAAGAAAGGGACCCCGCTATTGATTCCCACAGACAATTCCATTTTGAACGTACTGTAATCGAAATCCCAGACAGGCCCTGCATTCAGCAGGCCTTTATCATCCCTATATACGAAGGCACTTTTAGGGGTACACAGTTCAATATTGGTGGTCAACGCATACACGATATAATAATCGGCAACAGATTCCGGATTGACATAATCCAGGTATACGGAGTCTTGAGGCTGTAACAAAATGGATTCCACGGAATCCATATAATCCCTTATATAGTTAAAGCGTTCGCTATCGAGATCCTTGGGATACTTGATATTGACAGGCAACCTATTATACTTCGTTTTAAAGTTCCGGCCTTCATCGATGTTCGGATCGAACTCCAATAAAAAGCCATCCTCACCCACTTCCAATCGATTCTTTTTGACTTCTATTTTTTCAGAAATGTAATAGTTGCCCATAGAGACACCGTTCAAAAAAACATCGACGAATTGTCCACTAGGCGTCCATGCAAGGGAAGTCCTTTTCGCAAGTTCGAAAGCGACCGCGTTCCGCATCAGCGTCCTATCCCTATAGTTTGCAAGCATCACCCATTTTTTTGCCGCAGGCATACCAAGGAACGCCTGTTTTTCCTTGAACTTTATCGTATAGGGTTTCTTTGGGTAGCCCCACGTGGAGTTGCCCCTTCCCTTTATCGTCAATTCCATTACATCGCTTTCAGCGCCACATTCACCCCAGACTTGCAACGTAGCAGGAATCTCTATTTCCCGATTGTCGATTGCCTGGCGTTTTTCCGTTTCGATTACAATTCTCGGAATGCCCGTATAGGGATATTTGTAATCATCTAATGGGAAACAGGGCGTTCCATCTTCCGCTAAAGTCGGTTTTCCAAATTCCGTATTTGCAAAGAAAGTGTCGCCATTTATATAGTCAACACAATCGCTATTGCTACAACAGCAAAGACTGCAAACCATTGCAATTACAACGAACACCCGAATCCCATGTGTCAACATGCAAGAAAAATAACATATTATTTCATCAAAAGCATCCTTTTCTACAAGACATTACCCCATATGGGAAAAACACCCTGCATAAAGCAGGGTGTTTTGGGATGATGAGGTAGAAATAAACTATTTGAGGCGCAGGGGCTTGACCGCAAGGGGCTTGCCGGCAAAATCGAATAAGCGTGCGATATAACGGCCCGCAGGAACATTTTCAAGGCCAACGCTAGAACCGTTCATCACCGGGCTAGACAAGACCGTCCTTCCATCGGCAGCGAAAAGCACCATCTTTCCCGCACCGGACATGGTAACCGCCAGGCGCCTTCCGGCAAGCTGGAGGGAAGCCTTGCCTGGCGCAGTACGATTCCCGCGCAAGACGTCCATAATCTCCACGCCCTCGGGAGCGCCAACCACAAGGCCACGGCCAACCGTACTCATATAGACAACGCCGAACGTATTCATATCGCCCTGCACAAAATTGCCGTTACCTGGGCCGCCGTACTGATGGGAACCGTCGTTGACGCGATCGAACGTCTTGCACTTGTCGGTACTGCGGTAAATGCCGATCGGGTCATTTTCCTTCGCGGCACCCCAGATAAAGATGGTCTCGTAATCAGCGCCTTCTTTCGCCTTTCCGATACCAACGGCAATCGCGACCTTGGCTCCTTCGCACTTGTTCCAGTTCTTGCCACCGTCTTCGGTATAGGCAAGCCCGTATTCCGTGTAGCCCTTGGGCTGCCACATCTGGGACTGGTCCAGCGGCACCCACAAATGCCCTTCGCGGCCATAGACCGTGCGGATGAGTCCTCCACCATTGTAGTATTCGCCGGCACCTTCGTTCTGCAGGCGCGCCGCCTGCGCTTCAAAAGTCTTGCCCTTGTCAGTCGACTTGTAGAGCGTCCCCATGGAATTCATCACGTAGAACACGTCCGCATTCTTGGGATCCGCGACAATGCGGGAGTATTGCGTCTGTTCGCCGGTCTTGACTTCGGTCCAGGTAGCGCCATTATCGTCGGAGCGGTAGACAGCCGCACTCTGGTCCGGACGGTGAAGCATCACCTTACCGTCAGCAGAAAGTACGACAAGCCCCTGCGCCCCCTTCAAGGTCGTCTTCACCGAATCCCAGGTTGTACCATCTTCGCTGCGGTACATCACATTGTAGTTGATGGATTCGTACTGGCCGTAGACGGTAATCGTTCCCGTGCGCAGGAACGTTCCCGAAAGCGGTGCATACGCCATGCTTTGCGTTGTGCCGATGGTCGGCGTGTGGCGCTGGGCACTAGCGTTGATGTCCGTATAGGTGGCGCCGTCATAGTCACCGATGGCCGTTACCAGCGGGCCACCCGGGACGCTCACGATATCGAGCGGGACCGTTTCTTCGATGCCGCGGGACTGGAATTTCCACACGGGGACCTCCGCGGTGATGTCGTCCGTCATGAAAATGCCATTGCCGCTCGTGACCCAGGCCTGCTTGCTGTTGAACGGGTTGATTTCAAGCGAGCCCGCCCAATGGATAGCGTTTCCCGGAATCCACGACGTACCGTTCGCATCAATGTTCACGCCATCACCGTAATGCTGGCCATGAGCCCAAGTCTTGCCGCCGTCCGTCGACACGTAGATGCGGTCACCATAGTTGTCGCGTTCGTTGCCTGCCGCATCTTTCGCGAGGTGACGGCCGGTATACTTGCCCACCGTTGTAACCACAATTCTCTTCGGATCCTTCGGGTCAATCGCGATACCGCCGTAAGAACTCTTGTCCTTCTCGTAAGTCATCGCATCGCTACCTTCATGCTGCACGGAATCGCTCGGCGTGATATCTTCCCAGGTTCCGCCCGCGAGATTGTACTTGTAGACCGCACCGCTGTTGATGCTATGCGGGCCCGGACCGTCAGCATAGGTAATGTACATGTTGCCGTCAGAAATCTTCGCGCGGTGAGGCATCAGGTTTGCGGGGCCGCCCGAAACCGTCTTCCACGTCTTGCCGCCGTCGTTACTCACCTGCAAATTGTCCTTGGTTTCCGAAATACCGATATAGATGGTCTTGGTCGAGCCGTCGGCGTTTTTGCCCTGCGATTCGTCGAACATCACGAAACTGATGCCGTTGACGTTGTTGAGGGCAGATTCCGTCGCACTTGAAAGGGCAACTTCGTAAACGTTTGTCCACGTCTTGCCGTAGTCGGTACTCTTGTAGAGGCCCTTGGTGCGGCTCCCGCAGAAAATGATGTTCGGCATATTCGGGTCAACAGCCAGCTTTTCGCCGGTCTGGCGGCCCATGCCGTTACCGTGGGCGAGCATTTCTACGTAACTCGTGTCCCAGGTATTGCCGTAATCTTCGCTCCGGAGCACGGCTGTACGGCCCTTGCTAAAATAGCCCGTTCCGCCGAGCACATAAATGCGCTTGGGATCGGTCGGGTCGAGCGCAAACGCCTCCGTACCCATGAGGCCCACATCGTTCTGGCTCACCCAGTCCATCAGCGGGACCCACACTTTCGCCTTAAAATCATAACGGTAGATGCCACCCACGTCGGTGCGGGCGTACAGCAGGTTTTCGGCCTTGGGGTGGAAAATCACCGCCGACACGAAACCACCGCCGTCAAAGCGGACGTTTCCCCAATTGTAATTTTCGGCCTGGGCGGGGGTCAAAAGCGCTGCGACCGTCGCGGCACCCATCAAGAATTTTCCAAACATAGTTGACTCCAATAGTCTCATGCACCACCAAGAAGATATATTAATGCTTGCGGGAAAGCCCCGAAATGCGGGTTGCGCCTGTCAAAAGCGTTTATGTAAACACAACAAGGCAAAAAAGGGGGTAAAAAGGGGCAAAGCCTTTACAAAACAGCATTTTTTGTTAAATTTGGAACACTCGCGGGAGTAGCTCAGTTGGTAGAGCGCGACCTTCCCAAGGTCGATGTCGAGGGTTCGAGACCCTTTTCCCGCTCTAAACAAAGCCGCCGACCAAGGCGGTTTCTTTTTTTTGTTTTGACGGGGGAAGTCTCCCCCTGGCTCGCACTTCGTTGCTCTCCACCCCCACGCCTAGGGGGACACCCCCTAAAACCCCCGCCCATGCGTCATCCTGAGCGGAACGCAGTGGAGTCGAAGAATCCAGACCCGAATGTCACCCTGGAGGGCTGCAAGCCCGATAGGGGCCACTAGGCATGCTTTATTCGGCTTGATTTTCAACCATCACGCAACGGACAGAAAAGCCATGTGTTTTCATAGTTTCTAGTCTAGGATTCTTTGTTGAATTTGTTCCTTGAGACGAATAGAAAGAACCCTCGTTCGTATATTGAGAAGATTCTTCAGGATAATGCCAATAGGTAGCACTATTCAAAGATGTAAAATTATAATCCCAATTACTCCCAGCACCGACTAGGCTGAAACCAGTTGTATTGTACCCGCCGAAACCGAATGTCGAGCGGGTTCCTTCTACACCATGCGTATTTCCATTGCTGTTTATGATAAATTTGAAATCGTCGTAAGTCAGCAAGCGCCAGCCATCCGGGCAGATTCCCTGATGGTTCGGCTTGATCTGGTCGGCACAACTTTTGGTATTGCATTCGCTAGGCAGTTGCATCATCTCGGCCCACTGATACAGGGCTCCATAGCGGTCGCACTTCGTGGTATCGTCATCATAACAATAACGCTCGATCTTAGAGTCATCTTTCTGGTCTTTAAAGCCCCAAACCATTTCACCGATGTTAAGGTTCTCGGCCATAACTTTTAGCGACTTGCCGTTCGCTTCCATTAGGATGTAATAGTACTCACGCCCATTTCTGGAATCTACAAACGTTGCGTACTTATCCTTTAAATCTCCATTCAACGGAAACCAATGTTGATACGCTTCACTACTTGATGATTCCAAGGAACTTGAACTCGACTTTGCAGAACTGCTGCTCGATTTTGCAGAGCTACTCGAAGCAATGCTGCTACTTGACTTCACCGAGCTGCTGCTCGAAGCGACGCTGGATGACGAGCGCACAGAGCTGCTGGATCCTATCGTTCCTTCGGAACTCCAGGATGACGAGGTGGGTTCATCGTCTCGCGGGGCGAAACTGCTCTCGTCATCGCCACACGCGACAAAAAGTGCAAGTGCAAAACCCAGTAAAAAGCGCTTCATGCAGATATTCCTCCTATTCCACCATCCTTAATGTAGTAAAAAGTTAGGCAACCGCAAAAGGCTTTATTCCGTCAAGTTCTTCCGACAGTTCTATCTTGAGGTTTCGGATGTCGATGTCATCTTGTAGGGAGATGAAATAGTCGTCGGATACGCCAAGGAACTTGGCGAGTCTCAGGGAGGTGTCAACGGTAATTCGCCTGCGGTCGTGAAGGATGTCCTGAATCCTAGAAACGGGAACGTTAATTGCCTGGGCGACCTTGTAAGCAGACAATCCCAAGGGCGTAAAGAACTCCTCGTTCAGAATCTCTCCGATTGTCGGTGTCTTGATGTGTTTTTTCATAAAAACTCCTAGTAGTTTTATATTATACCTATTTCACGTGTATATGTCAAGCGGGTAGTTTTTTTTCAAGGAGACTTTGAAGGCGTCTCTACCCTTAAAACGGAGAAAGGGGCCAAAATGAACCGAAAAATTTTTCTATCATTGTCGCATGCACTTCTGCAAAATCGTTTCCGTACCCCTTATTGGCGCATTCGCCCTTTGCACGGCAACCGCGTTGCATGCCGACGACCGTTCCATGTGGCAAAAGTTCAAGGACTTCTTTTCCCCCTCGCCCACCGTCGTAGGCGAAGGTCCGGAGTACGACGAACTTCGTGAACTGGACAAGAAAATCGGCAAACTCGAGGGCAAGTATTCCCGCGAACGCCGTGCCAACAACAAGAAGTACATCCGCGAAGAAATCGACAAGTTGAAACTGCAACGCGAAAAACTCGCCAAACAAATCGAAGAAAAGGAAAAGGCCGCCAAGGACGCGCCCAAGTCGTCTGCGACCGTCTCGTCGAGTTCCAAGACAGCCGATGCCTCCGCAAAGCAGGCCCCATCAAAACCGGCTTGCGCCCACGACACCGTATTCGTTCACGATACAATTACGGTCCACCACCGTATTCGTTCACGATACAATTACGGTCCACGACACGCTCTATGTGATTGTCTCGGGCAAGCCCGGCGAGCAGCAAGCCCCCGCGGCACAACCCGCCGACTCCGCAGCCAATGCCGCTGCAGATTCCGCTACGGTTCCAGGTAATAAGTAGGCCTTACGCCCAGCAGTTTTTCGTCGGCATCCAGTTCGGCTACCGGCTCGTTGCGCCCCACAACAAGCGCACTGTCAAAACCCGCGACATACGCCCCGTACACGTCGGTCCCGAGCGTATCGCCAATCATGATCGCCTTCGCGCCCGCGGGTAAGCTCGCACGGACCTTCTGCCAAATG
>CACXKY010000117.1 GCA_902768325.1 Fibrobacter succinogenes | reverse complement strand
TTGCGATTTTGACGATTCGCTTGCCATCCTGTTAATCAGAAGCGTCCAATCTCATACCAGCCATAGCGAAGTTCTCGATTACATTCTGCAAGACAGTCTTTCCGTGAATCACGAGATATGCAAGGACGAATACAAAGTCCAAGCAATTTCGGCAAAAGTGACAAGCCTGTACAACACAAGCAAGACCGCCAAGAATGTTAAGGTTTACGATATCGCCTACACAAAATACGAGCATTTTTCTGGCAACGAAGAGGACGGCAAAACATTTTCTGACGAAGACAACGCGGTTTTCAACATCGTCTTGGATTACATCGTTGCCAAATATGACAAGCATTTCGCAAACGTCAAGCGGAACATGCTTTCGGAAGCCCTCAGCGGAAAAAAATCCATCTACGGATTCAAATCCAAACTAGACGCATTGCTCGACGAACTGCAAGTTTCCAAAATATCAATGGTTGAAGGAGTCCCAAGTGCCGAACTCCAATCGCAATGGGAACGTTCGTGGGCTGGATTATGGATTACTGACGTCCCACCTATAAAAAAGTACAACGAGAACAACTACGAATGGCTACAGACGCCTTCAAGGAATTTCATAACAAAATACCCGGAAAGTCCATACACGCCCGTTTTACGAGCATTATTCAACGACACGTTAATGCAGGAACTTGTAAACAACGAAGAAAAACAAGAAATCCAGCTTTATAAAGAAGACAACAGGCATCTTGCACTCGGGCTGGGATTTTTAGTCGGGAAACCGCTGTTGGGTGATGGTCTAGAAGCTGAAAAAGCAACATATTCTGCCGCTATACCCCAAGGTCGATTGCAGATTCACCATTTCGTAGCACAAGTGCAATGTGACATGTATTTCAACGGTAAAATGTCTGCCGTAGGGTTGAACGGACACCTCGGATACAACCTCGAATTTGGCGATTACGGATTAGATTTGCTAACAGGAATTGGCATAGAGCAGTTTTTAGAAGATAAAGATTCCACCGTTTACAAGGCTTATTCATTCGGTTTCCAGGGCTACAAAAGAATCTTTTTTTCGGGATTCGGATCAGTCGCCCCCCGGATTCAATGGACTTTGAAAACATTCAAATATAAATCTCCCGAAACAGGCCGCAGGAGACGAGTCTATATCAACCAGTTCTATATAGGCGCAACCCTCGATATCGTTGTACCATTTTCAGAAATACATTAATAGAGATTTAAGCATATGAACCGGTTGAGTTTCATTTTTCTTCTGATTCTATCAACATGCGGCCTGATTTGCCATGCCGAAGAAATTGATGCTTGCGTATTTGACCAATACGTTCTCGGAATGCTTAATGAAAACGCGGTCTCGGACAGTTCTAGAAGGCATCTGGAACTGCTAGATTTTATCGCCGAGCATGGACACAAAGCAAGCGCAGAGATCTGTACAGACAAAGAACAACGCGAAAAAATGAACCGAATCGCAACAACGTTTATCCAAAATACGCTTTTTTTGCTGGCAAAGAAGAAGAAGGTCGAATTGCGACAAACGAAGACAATGCGATGTACAACCTGCTTTTGGACTACATGATCGCGAAGTACGACAACATGTACGCTTTTCAGAAAAAAGAAATGCTGAAAAAACATTCGGATGAATCAAAGAGTCTCGCATACAGTATCGCCCAGAAACTATTTACAGCCGACCGGCTCATGAATATCGCTACCCGTTTGGCCAAAAGTACGTCCGAATTGGCTACAGACCTATTTGCATCCTGGACAGAACTATGGTTCCAGGATGAAAGCCCGTTAGGGCGACACGAAAAATTTGATTATGACTACTCATGGATATTGAACATCCGCGACAAATTTTTGCAAAAATACCCCAACACCCGTTACAAGACCGCCATTATGGCGATTATGGACGACAACATTTCTAACCAATTTACTCAATACGACAGGGACGACAGCTACTTCAGTTTCGGCTTTGGCTTTTCTTTAGGGAAATCCTTAAAAAGTTCTTCGTTAAAGAAAGTAGACGAAACCTTGACAGCGGGATTTCCTGAAGGGCGTTTGCAAATCCGCAATTTCGTTATCCAATTCCAGGATGACCTTTTCATTGGTAAAAAAACATCCCCAAGTTTTGATTTATTCTTGGGATACTCTTTTGATTTCGACAAATTCAGGACCGATATCATGGGCGGCATAGGATTAACATCGTTCTGCTTTGATAATGATTCGACAACCAACTTATCTTATTTCGGAAGCGCCCAGATAATCAAAAAACTCCCTTTAGGTGACATACTCTATCTTTCCCCCAAGTTTCAATGGGTCGTGAAGGGAGTCCGTTTTGACGATCCGTATTCCAACCGCAAACGCTGGGGCGTAATCAACCACTTTCTATTCGGACTAATTTTCGAAGCCCAAATGCCGTTATCAAAGTTAAACACCAAGGACAGCGGCAAAAAACACGACCTCATCCGAAGAACGAGTATCCGAAAATAGTCGAGAAATAAAAGATAACGGAACCTAAAACCTAAGCCCCGTTTTTCGCCTTTTCGATAGCTCCCTTGGCCAACTCGTCGGCGAGTTCGTTCCACTTGACGCCTGTATGGGCTGCCACTTTTTCGAATGTCACACGCTTGAGGTACGGCTGGGCAGCGCGTACGTACTGCTGCGCGATACTGCTCTTCGCCTTCCATTCGCCACGTGCCCAGCGGGCAATGCCTTCGTAGTCGTGGCAGATAGTCCCCGTCCGGTCGTTCGCATCCAGCCACTTCATCGCCTGGAAACTCGCCATCACTTCGCCGTCGATATTACGGCTTTCGGCATCGAACGCCGTCACGCCGCATCCACGCGCCACTTCACGATCGTCTTCGGTCACGACAAAAGACCAGCCCGCCTTGGGGTAACTCGGCGTAAAAGAACCATCCACAAAAATGCGCAAACCGGGCTTTATGGCGGATTCAACGCCATTTATCCAATCTTCCGCCTCTTCACGCGTACCGAAGGACTTGTAGAGCACTCCCTTGACTCCACGGACCAAGCTATCACATTCCGGCCAACTCGTTACGATTCTATTCCCGTTCGGGCCCTTTATTGCATAAAATTTCGTCTTCGGCATACCCCGCAAATTTATATATTTTAGTCAAAACGTACCCGGAGTTAAATTGAAACCGTCACCGTATTTTGCCGACCAGCTAAAATTCTTTTTCAAGCGTTTTGCCAGCAATCAGAAGCTGACCCGTTGGTTCTTGGACCAAGCGGGAGAGACTTCCGGTGCATTCGATTTTCCTGCAGCACTCATGAACAACCCGAAGACGCTCGTATTCCTCCCCAGGGACATGGAAACCGCGTCCACCTTCATGCACACCATGCCGCAGGCCTGGTTCCAGCACGCGCTCATCTGCGCCCACGAGAGCCAGCACACGCTGCTTTCCGCCAAGAGGGCGCGCGGGATCTACTATAGCGATCTCGAATGCCGTTTCGGCGAAAACGTCTTCTCCGAACTGGAACAGAACATCCTGGAATACGCCCCCACGGTCTGCATCTACATCGGCGAACCGTTCCTCCCGAGGCTCTACCTCGCCAAGAAGAGCGGGGCATCGTGCCGCATCGGGTTCAACTGCGAAAGCGAGTACCCCTTCCTCAACTTGAGCCTCACGCTCTCGGGTTCGTCGCCGGCCGCCCTCCTCATGAAATACTACGGGCTATAGACTGTGTACAAGGGCTCGACCATCATCACGGAAAACGGAGGATACGCGGATCTGCACCTGCACACCCGCCTTTCCGACGGTACGCTTTCCGTAGAAGAGCTCCTCACCCTCTGCAAGCGCAAAGGGCTTCGCTGCATTTCCATTACGGACCACGATAACCTCGACAGTTTCAAGATTGCCGAACAGCCGGCGAAGGATATCGGCCTCGAAATCATCCCCGGCATCGAAATTTCCGCCGTTTGGCAGGGCAAGGACATCCATATCCTCGGGTACTTCTGCGACCCGACCAACCTCGCCCTGAACATGGAGCTCGAGGACTTCACCAAGCAGAGGATTGCGCGCGTCAAGGCCATCATCAAGAAGCTGAATTCCCTCGGCATCGACATCACCTACGAAAAAGTGCATTCCTACTGCAAGGGCAAGGTCATCGGCCGACCGCACATTGCCATGACGCTCGTGGACGAAGAATACATCGGCAACTTCGCCGAGGCGTTCACCAAGTACCTGGGAGACGGCTGTATCGCCTTCGTCGAAAAGAAGGGTCTCAACCCGCAACAGACCATCCGCCTTATCGAAAACGCGGGCGGCATCGCCGTCCTCGCCCACCCCTACAAGTCCGGGCTCAGCGACGAGTTCATCGAGAACATGGTGGAATGGGGCATCCAGGGAATCGAGGTCTACAGCCCCGCGCAGAAGGGCGCCATCGGCCGCAAGTACAAGGATATGGCCCAGCGATTCGGCCTCGTGGGGACCGGCGGTTCGGACTTCCATTCCGAAGGGAACGCCAACGGACCGAACTGCATGAAGATGCCCTACACCGTCGTCCAGGCCCTCAGGGAACGCCGGGAAAAATCCCGCGCCGAATGGTTCTAAGCATGTTGCATGGCCTCCGCATAAGAATTCTCGCTGCCATGGCGGCCTTAACAGGCCTTGTGGGCCTAGCACCCGCACAGCCCATGATACCGCAGCCTTACAAGATCCCGAGCGCACAGGATTCCGCCTGGGACGCACCCTCGGGAATCGACCCGGCTGTCCGCGAAAACGACGCCGGACGCTGGGTGCTGCCCCACCGCGAACTCATGCAGCGCACCTACGACGTCTCGGGCCAGAAATCCGAATGGGTCCTCGGGACCTCGATTCTCGGCAACCCCGACCTCGACCCGTTCTCCATGGGCATCGGTAGTGTCACGCGCCGTTACCCGAGCATGCTTTCGGGCCTCTACACGACGCGCCTCGGTTACGACGCCACAAGGCTGAACCTGAACGGCGACAACGGTATATTGTTCGAGGAACGCCACGGCACCCCGATCGACACGCCCATCACCGACCTGGACTGGGAACGTTCCTCGTTCGACGGAAACGCGCTCCGGCTCGACTTCCGCAGGCTCGTCACCGACTCCGTGATGCTCGACTTCGGCGTCCAGAGCCGGTCCAACAAGGAAAGCAAGGAATACCAGTACCAGAACGTGACACACTCGCCCTACTTCGCCCTGGGTCGAGACTCCAGTAGCATTCCCTTCGCCGGGCGCAACATCGCCGTCAATTCCATGCACGTCCAGCCGATGATTACCTGGCGATTCGGTTTGGGCAAGGCGTTCGCCAAGATCAACTTCCTGAGTCTCGAAAACGCGGACAACACGACCCACAAGGTCTTAAAGGATACGCTCGACCTCTCCAAGCGAACCTTCCAGACGTCACCGTACACCATGGACGTCGAAGCCGTCACCTACGGAGCAGGCATCGAGCTTTACCCGGTCAAGAGATTCACCATCGGGACCTCCGTCCACTACGGCACGCACGACATCGAACTCGATTCCATGGGCGGAGTCGTAAGCGGCGTCGATGAATACGTCGACACGCTCGGGTGGGCGCATAGTGATACCCTCTATTACGACACGATGCACGTGTACAGCTACGAGACCATCCTCGGCGAAGGGCATATCAGCTACGAGACGGTGTTCAACCCGACGCTCCGCCTCGAATACGAATTCTTGAATACGGACAACACCCTGCACTACCGCCATAAGGACGAAGCGACCCGCAAGTACAAGCAGGACCGCGAAGTCGGCTACCTCGAACTCAGCGACACGCTTGGCATTTTCCTCTTCCGCACGCAGATGGGTATGCAGAGGAACAGCTCCATCTTTGACGAACAGGAATACGCACCGGCCTATTCCGCCGACCTCACTTTGCTTTTGCCGTTCCATTTCCGCTTTAACGGAACGTACCGCCACGACAACAAGTTCCCCGACGTAAGCCAGCAAAAGTTTACCGAAACCGGGCGCATCACCTTCCCGAGAAAAGACCTCAAGACCGAAGTCCGCGACCGCACCACCGCAAACATCGGCTGGTATTCCCGCGAGGTATACTACGGGCTCGGTATCCGCAAGGAAGAAGCAAACGACCTCATCAGGCGCCGCTGGGTGAAGGGCTACGGCATGGAATCGGTGGACAGGGCCTTCCAATGGACGAACATCAGCGAGGTCGAGACTCTTGACTGGATGTTCCAGGTCGGGTTCAGGCTTGGCAACTGGAAGTTCTACCTGGAACGCGGCGAAACGCTCGACCGCGACACGGAACTCATGGACACGCCGGAACTGTACTACAAGGGCAGCATCCACTGGCAGAACCGCTTCGTGAAAGACCGCCTCGGCGTAAGCATTCGCGTAGACTGGCAATGGTTCGACGACCGCTACGACTGCACCATCAACGAGGAAGGCGCCCTCGAACTCGAACACCTCAAACACTACCTGGCCATGGACTTCGAAGCGCGTATGCAGATCCTCTCGTTCGAGCTGTACCACCGCATCGAGAACTTCAACCACAGCATCTACATGCCGGCATCGGGCTATACCCCCGAAGGCCTGCGATTCTCTTACGGAATCGTGTGGACGTTCAGGAATTAAACTTTTTTTGTATATTACGCTTATGAAGAAATTTTTCCAGAAATCCCTCCAAATATCACTGGCGTACCTGAAAACGCTCAACTGGTACGTTCTTCTCGGCATCGCCGTCTTCTGCATCATCCTCGCCATCGTCAACAACATCCGCGTGAGTGACGAAAAGTCCGTCGACTGGATCGGCACGCAAGACGTGATGGAAAAACCGGCGGATATCCTGTAGGAGGCGACCATGATCGAATGCTTTGAAAAACAGAATATCAAGCGCTCCGTCGCCGCGGGCCTGATCCTCCTCATCGCCTCGTTCTTCGTCGCCGTGGGCGTCGCCGAAATCAGCTTCCCCGAAAGCCTGCTCACCTTTACCGACCAGGAATGGCTCATGGACATCTGGCCCAAGGCCTACCGCTACAACATCCACGTAGGGGTCGGCGCCTGCGCCCTCTGCGGCCTCCTGATTATTCCCGCCTACAAGCTCCAGAAGGATTTTTCCATCCGCGCACTCGAAACGCTCTGCCGTATCGGCATCGGCGGCATGTTCATCTTCGCCTCGATTTTCAAAATCCAGGACCCGCACCAGTTCGCGACTCTCGTGGCGCAGTACCAGTTCTTCTCGGCGCTGCACCTCGACTTCGTCAACAACTTCTTCGCGCTGGTGTACCCGCAGTTCGAACTGTGGTTCGGGCTTGCCATGATCCTCTCACCATTCGTGAAGGAATCGGCGTTCGCCATCTTCTGGATGTTCGTGAGCTTCATCATCGCGCTCGCCTGGGCGCTTTGGAACGACCTCGGCATCACCTGCGGCTGCTTCGAACTCGAAGGCGCCCAGGACAAGGCTGAAGCCTGGACGAGCCTCATCCGCGACATCATCCTGATATGGCCCACGTTCTGGCTTGCCACACGCAAGAACAAGAGCCTCATCGGCATCTGGAAAAAATAAGGGGCAGGCTCAAGCAGCCCATCCCGCGACAATTAAAAAGCCCCGGTCAAGAACCGGGGCATTTTCTTTTGCGAATCTTTTCGGAATCGCGACGAACGAGCATCATTACTGCTGCTGGTTCTCGCTCGTGCTCAGCAGATACGCGTTGATGAACGGCTTGATTTTGCCGTCGAGCACGCCCGCGGTATCGGACGTTTCCACGCCGGTACGCAGGTCCTTCACCATCTGGTAGGGCTGCAGCACGTAGCTGCGGATCTGGCTTCCCCACTCGACCTTCTTCTTCTCGGCCATGCGGGCGTCACGCTTCGCCTCTTCTTCCAAGCGGTAATGCTCGGCGACCATCGTCTTGAGCATCTTGTAGCAGGTTTCGCGGTTCTGGATCTGGCTACGTTCCGTCTGGCAGCTCGCCATGATGCCCGTGGGCAAGTGCGTCATGCGCACGGCGGAGTCCGTCTTGTTGATGTACTGGCCACCGGCACCGCTACTGCGGTAGGTGTCCACGCGCACTTCGGACATATCCAAATCGAATTCCACGTCTTCATGTTCCGGATACAGGTAGACGGCGGTAAAGCTCGTGTGGCGGCGGGCGTTCGCGTCGAAGGGACTGATGCGCACCAGGCGGTGCACGCCGATTTCGGAGCGGAGCAGCCCGTAGGCGTTCTCGCAGGTCACCTCGATAGTGGCGCTCTTGAGGCC
>CACXKY010000116.1 GCA_902768325.1 Fibrobacter succinogenes | reverse complement strand
ATGTAGTCACGCAGGCGCTGCCAGCAGTGGATCATCAGGGACTTGAACTTGGGCAAGTGATACGGCGGAAGTTCCATCACAAAGTTAGAGGCCTGGCCCTGGAATAGGGACTTCTTCAAGAAGAGGCCGTAGACAACGGCGAACAGCACGCCGGCGAGGTAAAGCAGGAACACGACCGTGCCCGCCATCTTGCCAAAGAAAGCCGCCGCAAACAGCGCGTACACCGGGAGGCGAGCGCCGCAACTCATGAAAGGCACCAGGAAGATGGTGAGGAAGCGTTCACGCTTGGATTCCAATACGCGGGAGCCCATAATGCCCGGGACACCGCAACCGAAGCCCACCATCATCGGCACGAAGGCACGACCCGGGAGCCCGAGGAATCTCATGAAGCGGTCCGCGACGAAAGCGGCGCGGGCCATGTAACCCGAGTCTTCGAGGAACGAAAGGCACAGGAACATGAAGAAGATGACCGGGATGAAGGTCGAAACTGTCTGGATACCGGCACCGATACCGTCGGCGAGAATGGCGGACACAAAGCCCGGCGCATGGAGAACGTCCGTGAGCACGTAGCCGAGGCCATCCACGAAAATTGCACCGAACAGCACGTCAAAGAAATCAATGAATGCTGAACCGATGGTGACTGCAATCCAGAATACGAGATACATCACTACAAGGAAGATCGGGAGTGCAGCCCATCGGTTCAAAAGTACGGCATCAAGCTTGTCGGAGAAAGTCTTCTTGGCGCGCGCCTTGTCGGAGAAAGTCTTCTTGGCGCGCGCAGAGACAATCGCCTTGCCAGCCACTTCATGCGAGATGGAATAGCGGTTTTCGGCCATCGCGAATTCCGGCTCTTCGCCCAGAATCTTCACGACTTCGGCCTTGTCGAGCTTCACGCCCGCTTCGGCAAACTTATCCGCATAACGCCCGCTTCGGCAAACTTGTCCGCGTAGCTCTTTTCGTTGCCCAGGTACATGAGCGAAACCCAACGGGCATCCGTCGCCAAGAGTTTTGCGACCGGAGCCACCTTCGGTTCCAAGACCTTCACAGCCTCTTCGACCTTGTCGGCATAGGCAATCTGCTTCGGGAGCGGCATCGGAGATGCGAGCACGTGGCCCATCTGGCTGATAAAGTTGGTGACGCTCTTTTCGCTCACGGCAGAAAGTGGAATGCACGGCACGCCGTAGAAATCGGAAAGTTCGTCAAGATCCAGCTGGATGCCGCGATTTTCGGCGATGTCCATCATGTTGACGGCAATCACCATCGGAATCTTCATGTCGGCAAGCTGGCTCGTAAGGAACAGGTTGCGTTCGAGGTTCGTCGCATCGACGATGTTGATGATCAGGCTTGCTTCGCGGCTGAGCAGGTAGTCGACAGCGGCGCGCTCGTCTTCGGCATTTGCAAACAAGGCATAGGTACCCGGAAGGTCCACCAGGCGGATCTGGCGGTCACCCAGTTCAAAGTAGCCTTCCTTCTTTTCGACAGTCACGCCGGGCCAGTTACCCACATGCTGGCGTGCACCCGTAAGGGCGTTAAAGAGAGCCGTCTTACCGCAGTTCGGGTTACCGGCAATCGCAATCGTCAAAAGTTTTCTTGCGGCCATTATACCCTCCTCAGCTTAAGAACGTTTGCTTCTTCCTTGCGCAGCGAAAGCCTGTACGAAAGCACAGCCACCTCGATCGGGTCGCCGAGAGGGGCCGCCTGCAAGACTTCAATCTGGACGCCACGCACAAGGCCCATCGAAAGGAGCTTGGATTTGTAAGCGGAATCGCCTTCGTTATAGCCGACGATTTCCACTTTGTCACCTTTTTTGAGTTCCGAGAATTTGGGCTCGGTACTCCATTTTTTTGTTTGCGACTTGCCGCCGCAACCACAATTACAGCTCATTTTTTCCTCTTGTTGAGATTTTCCACAGATTTCATAAACTCTTCGATTTTGGCGAGCGTCTCTGCCGAAAGGATGTGCTCCATGTTGCAGGCGTCCGTGTTGGCGTTATCGTCGGATACGCCCAGGTGGATCAAAAACTGCCTCAGTAATAGATGGCGATTCAAAATAACGACCGCAACTCGCTTCCCTTCTTCGGTGAGTTCTACGCCGCTGTAAGGCTCCTGCGATACAAGCCCCTGCTTTTTGAGTTCTGCCACGGCACGTGCCACCGAGGGCATCTTGACCGTAAGGGCCGCCGCGATATCCCTGATTCGGGCGATTTTGTTGGTCTGGAGCAAAACGTGAATCACTTCCAAATAATCTTCAAGACTCTGAGTTAGCTTTGATCGTTTCATTCTTTGCCTAAAAGGGTTTAGCTTTGTCTAATTAGACATGGCTAATGTAGGAAAGTCAAAATAGTTTGTCAAGGCTAAACTTGTTTTCTTAAGAAAATTTTTTTAGATTTGGCTAAAATTGTATCAAAATAAAAAGAAAAGGGCGAAATCGTCGGTTTCGCCCATATATAATATTGTTTGTAATTGTGCTTATTTTTTCGCGTTTTTGGCGTTTTTTGCCTTTTTGCCGGTAGCAGATCCGTCGGCGGGGCCCATGAAGTCCTCGATTTTGCCCAGGGTTTCGCCGGAAAGGATGTGCTCCATGCAGCAAGCGTCTTTGTCGGCGATGGCTTCGGAGACGCCCAAGCGAATCAGGAAACTTTTTAACAGGAGGTGCCTGTTGAAAATGGCGGTGGCGGCGCGCTTGCCTTCTTCGGTGAGTTCTACACCGCTGTAGGGCTCTTGCGTCACGAGGCCAAGCTTCTTGAGTTCGATCATCGCTTTGGCCACGGAGGGCATCTTGACCGAAAGCGCGGCCGCGATGTCCTTGACGCGGGCAATTCCGTGGGCGAGGCGCAACATGTGCACCATCTCCAGGTAGTCTTCAAGACTTTGACTGAGCTTTGCGTGTTCCATTGCTAATCAATATAGGAAGTCGCGAATATTCGGTCAAGGGCTGTTTTTACGGGATACGCTGTTTCAGCGGAGTCATGCTCTTGGCGCAGATTCCCATGGTCGAGAGGTTGTGCAGCAGGGCCGAGGTCGAGGGGGAGAGCAGACCGAAGAACCCTGCCGCGAGTAGCGATGTGTTGAAGGCGACGATAAAGCGGTAATTTGCCTGGATGCGTTCCATGAGCTGGACGCTCAGCGTGCGGAGTTCGGCGAGATCGCGCAGGTCTTCGCTGCGGAGCGTCACGTCGGCGGTTTCGCGGGCAATGTCGCTCGCGTCACTCATGGCAACCGACACGTTCGCCGCCGCCAATGCGGGAGCGTCGTTGATTCCGTCGCCCACCATGATTACGCGGCGGCCTTCAGCCTTCATCTGTTCCACATAGCGATGTTTGTCTTCGGGCAGCACCTGCGCAAAGAAGGTGTCGATGCCCAACAGCTGGGCGGTGCGTTCGGCGGCCTTCTGGCTATCGCCGGTAATCATCGCCACATGCTTGATACCGCGTTCACGGAGCAAGCGGATGGCATCGGCGGCTTCGTCTCGGGGCGGATCGCTGATGCAGAGGACTCCTGCCAGTTTCCCGCCAATGGCAAGGTAAATCACGGAGGCCGCCCCGGCAAGTTCGTCGATACGCTGTTGTTCCGTGTCGCCGACGGAAACGTGCTCGTCTTCGATAACAAAATGCTTACTTCCGATGACGGCACGTTCCCTGTTCAGGGTGGTCGCGATTCCATGCGCCACGATGTACTGAACGTCGGCGTGCTCTTCTTCGTGATCGATTCCCCTGTCGAGAGCCCCGCGAACGATGGCGCGCGCCATGCTGTGCGGGAAATGTTCCTCGATGCAGGCGGCAATGCGAAGCACCTCATCTTCGCTACGGCCATCAAAGGGAATGACGCGTTCGAGCTTAGGTTCTGCCTTGGTGAGTGTCCCAGTCTTGTCAAAGACAATGGTATCGGCGAGGGCGAATTCTTCCAGGTATTTGCCGCCCTTGACGGTCATGTTGCGGTCGGCCGCTTCGCGGAGTGCCGAGATGACCGAGATCGGGGTCGAAAGCTTGATGGCGCAGGAGTAATCCACCATCAGAATCGAGACGGCCTTGGTGACGTTGCGGGTGAACAAGAGCGTCAGCCCGAAGCCCAAGAAACTGTAAGGCACGATGTTGTCGGCGAGCCTTTCGGCCTTGCTCTGGATAGATGCCTTGAGGTCTTCGGACTGGTCGATGAGTTCAATGATTTTTTGAATCTTGGTGTTGCCGTTCACGGCCCGCACCGAGACGACGATGGAACCTTCGTCGAGGATGGTCCCCGCAAAAACGGTTTTCCCGGCGGACTTGTGGACCGCCTGCGATTCGCCCGTCATGGTCGCTTCGTTCACGAAGGCGTCGCCTTCTACAACGGTCCCGTCTACCGGAATCATGGCTCCCGAGCGGATTCGCACCAAGTCGCCTTCCTTGACATCTTGCAGGTGCATCTGGATATCGACGCCGTCCTTGACGACCCAAACCAGGTCTACCTTGACAGCAAGGCTTGCGGTAAGTGCGGTACGTGTGCGCGCTTTGGTGTATTCTTCCAGAAGGCTGCTGACGTTCAACAGGAACATGATGGTTCCGGCAGAATTGTAGTTCCTCTGCATAATACTTGCCCCGATGGCGGCTCCGTCCAGAACTTCGACGGTGAGCTTGCCCTGCGCAAGAATATCCAGCCCCTTTGCGACATATTTCAGCCCTTTGTAAATATGGACTGCAGTCCTGATGGGTAGCGGGACGAACCACTTGAACAGGTAGCGGCGCGCCAGCATGAATGCGAGTTTTTTCTTGAACTTGGAATCCAGGGCTTCTAGCTGGTAGGCTGTATCGGGCTCGCCTTCGGGAAGTGCTTTTGGGTTCAGTTTTTGAATGAACTCGATTAACTGCTCACGGTAAAATTGTTCACGAGGGCCGGTTTCGTATTCAATGAGAATGCCCCCATTTTCGAAGTGGACGACGACACGCTTTACGAAGGAATGCGCCACGCATGCCTTGTGGATGCGCGGTTCGTGTTCTGGATTAAAAGCGTACGCCCCTGCACGAAAGCGGATACGCCCCGGCTGATCGTAAACAATCTTTGTGTACATGGGTGATTACTTCTTTGCTTCTTTCTTTGCGTCGTTGCAGATGTCTGCGGCTTCGTCCTTCATATCCTGGAAGGTGGCCTTGGCGTCGGCAGTAAACTTCATGCCGTGAGCAAGTCCCTTGACGGCGTATTCGCGCGTCTTGGGAGCCTTGAGGATTTTCTTTGCGATGGCAGAACCAACGGCGCCGGCAACCACGCACCAGAACTTTTCGTTATGCAAAATGGACATGATATACTCCTTGGTTGAGTGTTGGTTAATTGATGATGTATAAAATCTATGTATTTTTTAGATGGCTGTTTATTACATATAAACTAATTTCTAAACCCGAGGCGGTAGTTCGCTTTGACGCGCATTTGACTAACTTTATTAGGGCTTATGAATTTTGTTTTGAGTTTAAAACTTTATTAGATTGATAAAAGTCTATTTGGAGTAGAATTTTTATACCCACATACTTATTTTCTGGCCCAAAAAACGGAAAAAAGTATGAAAGTCTCTCGCGTTAATAATTTTTTTGCCCGAATGGGGCGTTTTCAGGTAACTCGTCGCTGGCTTATCCTTGCAGTGACTTTGATTTTTACTATAGCGGCATGCCTCGGGCTTCCGCACCTTTCCATGTCCAGCAGCGATGACGAATGGTTTGATGACAGGGACCAGATAAAGCTAAACCAGGAACATTTTTATGATGTCTTCGGTAGTGACGATTCCTTCATGGTGTTGGTCCGTGCCGACGATGTCTTTGCGCCCGAAGTCCTTACTGCTATTGACAGGCTTTCGAGACGGCTCGAAAATGAAGTCCCGTATGCTGAACGCGTCGTCTCCTTGACGCACAACCTTTCAATCCCCAAGGCGAACGATGAAGGCTTCGAAGTCATCGACCCGTTTGAAGACGGAATTCCTACGGACCCGCAGGAAATAGCCGCTAAAAAGTCGTTGGTGATGAGTCGCCAATCGCTGGTAAACGGCATCGTTTCGGACGACAGTAAAGAAACGTGGGTAATCCTCTCATTGAAAAAGTACGAAGGCGGTGTGGAATTCGGCAAGGACAGCATCGCGCCTTTCGCCCGCAAGGTCATCGAATCCGAAGAATTCAAGAGCGACCGCTATCAGCTTTTGCAGACGGGTATGAGCTACACCGAAATGGAAGAGGAAGAAGTCATCACGCGTGAATGTATCATGCGAATCGGCGTGGGTTTTGTGGTGATGCTTTTGTGCCTCATCCTCTTTGTGAGATCGTTGCGCGGGGTGGTCGTGCCCGCCATCGCGACGGTTTGCGGTATTGCCTCTGTCTTGGGAATCAATGCATGGCTCGGCATTACGGGGGATTCTTCGATGGTGGCACTCCCGGTGCTTTTAGGTATGGCGCTTTCGGTGGGCTATTCCATCCACTACATCAACGCGTTCCGTATGCAGTTCAGGCGTTCCGGCAAGCGCAAAGAATCGGTAATATTCGCCATCCAAGAGACGGGCTGGCCCATCTTCTTTACGGTCATTACTACGGTCGCATCGCTTCTTTCCTTCCTATTTGCGGGAATTCGGCCTATCCGTTGGATTGGCGGTATTTCGGCGGGGATTGTCGCGATGGTCTGCCTTTACGTGATGGTGCTGATTCCTATCCTCATGAGTTTCGGGCGCGATACGGAACCTGAACCCGATATGGTCAAGACGGCAGGCGCTACCAAGGCCGATATCCTCTTCGAATTTTTCGGGCGCAAGGTTTGCCTGCATAGTATCGTTGTGGCGGTTATTGCGGGTGCCGTCATGTTGTTCCAGATTCCGGGCATTACGCAAATCGATGTCAATATGGACTACACCAAGACCATGGGCCAAAAGATTCCCTATGTGGTGCGGCTCTTGGATATGCTCAGCGGAAAGTTGGGGAGCCTTTATGATTTCAACGTGATGGTGGAATTCGACAATCCCGATGCCTTGAAAGATCCGGCGAACATGAAGAGGGTTGAAAAACTGGAAGAAAAGTTGGGAACGCTCCAACTTACTAAAATTTCGGGCGGGAAACCGCGCGTGCAGTCGGTCACGAGCCTCGTGAAAGAAATGAATCGAACCCTGAACAGTGACGATACCGCCTATTATGCCGTTCCGGCCGAAAAAGACATGCTTACGCAGTTGCTGTTCCTCTACGAAATTTCCGACCCCGACGCCATTTTTAGCTGGATGGATGAAGATTACAAGACGACATATATCCACGTGGAACTTTCGGGCTACGATGCGAATAAAATCGTTGAAGACCTGGATAGTGTCAAGAGCTATATGACGAGCATTTTCCCAGAAGCAAAAACTTCGGTCGTGGGGGATGTCATCAACTACGCCGAAATGAATGGAAAGCTGGTGGGCGGATTGCTCCGCTCCTTCGGCGGCTCGTTCGTGATTATCGCCATCATGATGATTCTTGCTTTCGGGAGTATCCGTGCAGGGCTTATCGGCATGATACCGAACGTAGCCCCGGTGCTGTTGATTGGCGGGCTTATGGGTTATTTGAATATGCCGCTCGACATGATTACGATGATTATTATGCCGATGATTTTGGGCATCGCCGTCGACGATACCATCCACATGAATAACCACATCAAGTACGGCTACGAAAAAACGGGCAGCTACAGGCAGGCGCTCCTGCCATGACAACGTTCATTCTTTGCGCGATGTTCTTCGTATTTATTTTCAGCCCGATGGGGGCGCTCCACAACGTGGGCATCCTTTCCATCTTGGGCCTCGGCGGAGCTTTGTTGGCCGATTACACGCTTACCACAGCGCTAGTTTACCTCTGCAAACCGTACGGCAAAGAGAAAAAATAATCGCAAAATGCTTTGAATGCAAAAAAAGAGGTGCCCGTGTGGGACACCTCTTTTAAATTTAGATCCTTCGACTTCGCTTGCGCTCCTACCCAAAGGGCATAACTCAACTACAGAACTAAACTTCGCTTGCGCTCCTACCCAAAGGGCATAACTCAACTACAGAACTAAAGTTCTAAGTTTCGTATAGCTCAGGATGACACAATCCGCGGTTGCGGCTTGTGTCACTTCAACTCCTTAAGAGCAGCCTCATTCTTAGCAATAATATCCATCTGCGTAGCGAGCTTGGTGCGTTCGGCGTTCACGACTGCTTCGGGGGCGCCACTGACGAACTTTTCGTTCGCGAGCTTGCGTTCAATCGAAGCGGCGAATGCCTTGGCCTTTTCAATCTCTTTTTCCAAGCGAGCGATTTCTGCAGCCGGGTCGAGGATACCTTCGAGCGGGATGTAGAGTTCGCCACCGGGCACCACGGCACTGGCGCTGAACTTCGGCTTGGCGGCCTTCACGGCGACGCTCAGGTCAGAAAGACCCGAAAGCTCGGTGATGATTGCCATGCAGTCCTTCACGCTGGCTTCTGTTGCGGCGTCGTCCACGCTCACCACGGCGTTCAGCTTGGTGGCGGGGCTCACGTTGTAGCGGCCACGCACGCCACGCACGCTTTCCACCACGGCAAATGCCTGGTCGAATGCGGCTTCGATCTTCGCGTCGATGAGCGATTCGTCGGCCTTGGGCCATGCGCGGCTGATCACCATTTCGCTGCCCTGGAACAGGATGCTGTTGAGTTCTTCGGTAATGAACGGCATCACCGGGTGCAACAGGTCAAGCACGTTCTTCAGCACGTAGCTGAGG
>CACXKY010000115.1:7842-11462 GCA_902768325.1 Fibrobacter succinogenes | reverse complement strand
GTACGCCTTACTTTCGTAGTTGGTGCCGTTACTGCTCCAGCGGGCGCGCTGGTTAAAGAGCTGCTTCCACGTATGCACCGGTGCCGTTTCGATAACGGCGTCCTTGTCCAGGTTGTAACAGACCTTGGTGCCGGGGATCTTCATCATCTTGTGGATGAGCATGTCGTCGTCGCCGCTCGAAAGGTTGATGAGGTCGCCGAAACCTCCGACTTCAAAGAACAAATCTTTTTTGTAGGCGAGGCATGCGGCGGAGGCGACAATCGGGTGCCCGAGGCTGAATCCGGCGGCTTCCATGGCGGTGTAGCCGAGCGTTTCGAGCTTTTGGTAAAGGTGGGGGAGCGTGCGGCTGCCGTTGTTCTGCTTGGGCCCTTGCACAATGCAGATGCCGTCGACAAAGCGGCCCGCCATTGCGGTAATCCAGCTCTTGCGCGGAATGCAGTCGGCGTCCATCGTCAAAAGCACTTCGTTCTTTGCAATCTTGAAGGCGCTTTCGAGCGCGCGCTTCTTGGGACTTGCAATGACCGGTAAGTCGGGCGAAAGCGAAAGCACACGGAACTTCGGGTGCGTGGCCGCGAACTTCTCGAGAATCTCGCGCGTGGAATCCGTAGAGCGGTCGTCGACGCAAATCACTTCCCATTCGCCGGCGTAGTCCTGTTCGGCGAGTGCTTCCAACGTACGCTGTGCGAATTCTTCTTCGTTACGCATCGGCACCACGACCGAAACGCTCGGGGTCGCCTTCGGCCCCCTGTAACGGTGCGTGCGGATAAGCCCTATTATGAAAAACAGGAACAAAAAAGCGTAAAGCGCGGTTAGGCATGCAATAATAATACCGCCCATATACAGGAAATATAAAAAAGCATACAAGCCTTTGTAAGACCGTCCGGCGGCGAATCCACATCTATAGCCCTGTAAACACCCGTGCCGCCACGCCAAGAAATAAGTCCATCTGTATACAGGACTACCCCTAGCGGAAAGGCCGTTAATTTATATATATTTGTTTACGTATGGTCGATCAAAACAAAACACTCACTTCCCGTCAGAAAGAAATTCTGTCTTTGCTTCGCAAAGGTCTTACGAACGTGGAAATCTGCAAGGCGCTGAACATTTCGGCGAACACCGTGAAGGTGCACCTTGCCAATATATACAGGATTCTGGAAGTGACCAACCGGACCGAGGCCGTGTCCATGGACCTCGAAGGGCGTATTACGAATCCGGTTGAAAAAAACGATATCCTTCTCGCTATTGTCGGGGGCTCTGCCCTTGACGAATACCCCCTTGCCAAGAGCCTTTTCTTTTCTATCGAAGAATCGCTGCATCGTTACCACCTGTTCTGCATCAGGGATAGCGTGGATGCTGGCCGCGCGCCGACGTATCGCGTTCAGGTTTCGGCGGCACAGAACAATGGCGAAACGCTATTCTTGAAGCTTTACAAGAGCGACTCTTCGGAGGTGCTCTGGTCTGCATCGCAGAAAATCGGTGCCGATGACGACATCCAATTGGTGGGCGCCCAAAACGCGATCCGCCTGTTCCGCCACATGTTGATTTCGGCAGCGGAAGTTTTTGAAGCCGATGCGAAGGCTTGTCCGCAATGGTGGTATGCGTCGTGCTTTGCGCAACTCAAAACAGAAAGCATCTGCGGGGAATCCTTTATGAAGGCCTCCAATGCGCTGGAGCTGTTCACGCGCGAAAACGATTACCATATCTATGCCGCCTGTTCGCTCGTGCTGATGTACTATGTCGCCATCAACGAATCTTGGGTGGACGCCGAAACGTATGCGGCCAAGATTGGTGAACTTGCCTGTACGGGAATGCGCAAGAATCCGTATTCCGTGTACGCGCATTTTATGATGGCCGTCTACAACATTATCATCGGCAACAAGAGTAACGCTGTCGCGTACTTCTTGCAGATTCTCGATGCGTTGCCGCAGGCGTGCAGGTCCCGCCGGATGCTCGCGCAAATCTATATGCTTACCGGTAGGGAAGAAGAAGCGTTGCAGCAGCTGGACGAAAGCGAACGCTATATTCCGGAATCTGCCGGTCAGCCGAATCTGTCGGCCCAGAGGGCGTTCATTTACTTTATGCAGGGGAAGTTCGACAAGGCCGAAGAAGTCTCGAGCCAAGTTTTGCTGTTCCACCCCGAAACGCCCCTGACCAGGCTTATCCTGATTGCCTGTAATAATAAAAACGGCAAAATAAAAGAAAGCCAAGAAAACGTGAAAATGTTTTTCAAATACCATCCGAATTTCAAGAAATCGGACCTGGAAAAGCTCTTGACGGGCGTTGAACCCTCTAAAAAGGCCGTCATTCTTGACTGTGTGCGCAACGTGTTCCAATAAGGAATAGTCCAACAAATAGCCCGTTCGGGTTATGGCATAATCCTACCACGTAGTTTATCTTTAAAATGTTAAATAAAGGAACTGTGTGGATGGATAAGGGTGGAAAGAAGAATCCGAAGGATTACTATAAGAAGGCTTTGACTTTAGCCGACCTTAAGCCGGGTGATATTCTTACATTTGAAGGTGAGGAAAACGACACCATCTCGTTTCTCATTATGAAACTCACGAACTCCGTGGTGACGCACGGGGCTCTCTATTTCCAAGATAGTCCGGTCAAGGCCCTTGCCGATGCAGGCAAGAGTGGCCTCCACGCACACAAAGTCGAAAATAAACCGAAATCCAGGAACGTCTATGTCAGCCGCATCAAGATGCCGGGCCAGGGCGGATTTTTCGGTGACGATAAAATTTACTATGTGTTGCATAGTGCCAAGGGATACCTTAATAGCAACTTAAAGTATCCCTATTCCGACCTTGTTTTGCTTGCCCTCATCATGGTTTTCAAAGATATTTCCAAGGTGAGTATTTCGCTGCCTGTGATTTTAGGCGTGCTCAAGTTCGTCACTGTCGAAATAAAGAGATTAATCGATGCACGGATGCATGAGGGTAAACATCCGATGGTCTGCTCGGCGTTCGTCTATCAATGCTATTTAGACGCCGGAAAGAAGGACGAGCGTTTAAAATTGAATTTGAACGCCGATGCAGACATGGGAGATTTTACTTGCCGTAGCGTTCGGCAGTTGCAGGGCGCCAAGACGCTCTTTGAACTCTATGCCGAACATGCTGAAGAATACAATTACAAAACAGAAGTGTTCGCGACGCGGGAACCGGAAGTGACTAAAGAGGAACTTGATGCTCTTCTTAAGCAAGGTGTCGAAGATGTCAAGGGTGACCGCGTGATGGTCCTCAAGAATTTCTCGCTGAGCGGCGTGATTGAAAAATTCCTGGAAGTGCTTCTGGATTATTACGGGATTGAATGGAAAGATACCGAAAGCCTTATTGAAAAGGCGAGGAAATTCCAATCGATGTTCGTGACACCGAATGACCTCTGCTTCCATATCGACAATACGGAAAAACTCGGCTATATCGCCCTTGATCGACATTCGAAAGATCTTCCGGATGAAGAAATCACGACGAAGTACGATGCCGAAAAGTAAAGAAACTTCACTAACCTAAATGCATCCAAAATCTTAATCATGGTGGTTTGCGTAAGCCACCATGATTTCTTTTTTGGGGATTAGGATTCGAAGGGGCGGACGCGCAACGTGACGCCGAGTTCTTCGCACA
>CACXKY010000115.1:0-7813 GCA_902768325.1 Fibrobacter succinogenes | reverse complement strand
CGGGGCGTTCAGCGAAATCGAGACGGTATCGAAACGCCCTTCGAGTTCGGGCGTAATGTCCTTGCCGTGAATCAGGTTTGCCAGGCCGTTCGTGTTGAGACGCACCTTCAAGTTCGGGTACTTCGCCTTGAGCTTGTCAATTACGCTGCACACGTCGTAAAGGCGTTCGAGCGGTTCGCCGTATCCGCAGAAAATCAGTTCGTTGATGACGTTCAGGTCGTACACGTCGAAAATTTTCATCACTTCGTCGACGCTCGGGTCGCCGCCCTTGAGCCAGAGCGTGTTGCCTTCCATCATCTTCTTCGTCTGGCGCAGGCAAAAAACGCAGTTGCACGGGCAACGGTTCGTCATGTTCACGTAGATGTTCTTGCCGGTAATGTCGCCGCTGTTGGCGATATCCAAATAGCCCGCCTGGCCGACGGTTCCAGTAACAGTATAAACGATCATTTAGTCCTCCATCAAGTCGCGAAGGTACATTTCGACGCTTAGGCCCCAGTGTGTAGGGACGTTGTTGTCTTCGCAGTAGCGGATGCACTTGGACGCGAAATCTGCGGCCTTCTTCACCGATTCGTAGAAGCCGTGGCCGTTCAGGTACATCCCGGCGATTACCGCGCTGATGACGTCGCCCGTTCCGCTGCGGTCGCCGCCGATGCGGTCGGCCATCACGATTTTCGGTTCTTCGCCCTTGCTGTAAACGTAGTTCATGATCTGCGTTTTGCTGTAGTGGATTCCCGTGACCACGATGTGCTTGGGGCCCTGTTCAGCAAGCGTCTTGCACATGTTCTCGATTTCGGCGAGGGTGAGGTTCCCGTCGCGGTAATCGGAACCCGTGAGCGAGCAGAGTTCGGTGAGGTTCGGCGTCAAGAGGTCGGCGTAATGTACGAGCGCGCGCATCTTTTCGCACAGGCTCGGCGTGTATGTTTCGTAGAGCCTGCCGTAGTCGCCCATCACCGGGTCGACCAGCGTGAACACGCCGTTTTTCTTGAAAGTCTTGATGAAGTCGATGACGATGTCCACCTGTTCCTCGGAGCCGAGGAAGCCGGTCGCGATAGCGTCGAAGCTCATGTCCAGATCTTTGTACGTCTGGATGTAGTCGCGCATCTTGGAAGTGTAATCGTCAAAGAAATACTTGGGGAACTGCGTATGCGTCGAAAGGATTGCGGTAGGCACCGCGACCGCCTGGATTTTCATGGCCGAGATGACGGGCGCCATGACGGCGACCGAACAGCGGCCGAATCCGGTGATATCGTTGATGAGGGCAATCTTTTTCTGTGGCATAGCAATCAAAATTTAGAAATTATTTACGAGGCGCGGCGCGACACGTACAGCACGCGGCCATAGGCGAAGGCGGCAGATACGATAACGGCGAGGAGCGTGGGGCCGAGCGGTACGGAATCGAGGCGTTCGGCCACCTGGTAAACGGCAAATCCTGCAAACCATGCGAAAAGGTTCCAGAGCCAGAATCCGAGAGATGCGGCGCGTGCGCTGTTCTCGCGGGCATCGACTGCGCCAACCTTCGCGAAATAGAACGAGACGAGCAGAACGGCAGCCATGGGCGCGAACACCGAGGCAATCAAATACAAGAAGCTGATGTAATGTTCCATGATTCCCGAGATGGCGAGAGCGGCACTTAAAAGGCTCACGACAACGCCCGCAATCTTCGGATTGATCTTGCCGTAAATAGCCTTGGAGGATTCGCCCGCGGAATTTGCTGCAAGGAAGTTCGTCGTAACCGTGGAGAGAACCACGATGATGATGCCCGGGATGCCGAGTCCTGCGAGGAGGATGGCCTGCGCGATATTGTTGTTCGCACCGATGCCCGCAATCTCGATACCGATGATGTACATCCAGAGGCTTGCGAACGTGTAGGCCGCCGCGGAAACGGCGGTTGCCTTCACCGGATTTTCGACGTCCTTCGTGTAGTCCGAAATCACAGGGAGCCAGGAGATAGGCATCGCGATGGAAATCTCGAAAATATTCCAGAAGCCGAGTAGCGCGGCGGAAGTCGCGGCGGCCCCGGCGGCAACGCCGGCGACGGTCGTGCCCGAAGCGAGCGCACCGGTGGCGCCTACACCAAACAGCTTAACTGTAAGCACGGCGAGTAAAATAGCGAGCGCCGCCATCACGACCGTCGTCACGTTCGCAGAGCGCTTAAGCCCCACGAACACCCAGATGGCAATCAAGACCGCCAGAATAACGCACGTAAGCGGGAAAGAGATGGGGAGGTTCAGGCCCGCCAAGGCAGAGGCTCCCTGCGCGTTCAGCACGGCCACCCATGCGAGCAGCTGGAATACGTTCAGCGCCGCAAAAAACCTGGAGCCGTACTTGCCAAACGTCGAAGAAGTCGTCTCCATCGCGTTCAGGCGAACTCGTGCCCCGATGAGGCCCACGAAGAACAGGAGGATGCCCCCCAGCACATGGCCGAGAATCAGCGGGAGCCAAAGAGAACCCGGTGCAGACGCCGCACCGATTTCGATACCCGCCTCGATTTCGGATACCGAGATGGCGACACCGAACCAGATGATTCCATTCGAAAAGAGACCTGTACGTTTTTCCATTGAGCACCTCCTAGTGGTTCAAAAAGACGGCGCAAAAATAAAAAAACGGGGGCTATAGAACAAGCCTAGAACCGATACTCCTTTTATATGAGTAGTTATAGGATTTGATTATAACAATGGCCCAAACGTCGAAACTATTTGATATACATCTTTTGCAGGAAATTCCTGTGGCGCACGAGGTACACGCCCGGCTTCTTGGGCATGGTCTGCAAGGTTCCCAGATGGCGACCCTGCAAATCAAAAACAGCTGCGGAACCTGGCATTTCCGTAGAGCGGTTTGGCCTCGCGGCGATAGACGTAACTTGCGAACCGTATTCAAATGCGCCCAAATCAGGAGCGCTCCCTTCAAACGGCAATCCGACATCTTCGCCCTTGTCAATAGCGCGACTCCCTTCCTTGAGTTTAAGGAAGTCTACGTTAGGCAAGCTGCCGTCAGCATTGCGGGGGCCAAGCATTCCCGGAATCGTCGAGAGGTCTTCGCCGGTGACGGTCATACTGGGGTCGTCGAGACTCACAAAGTCGTCTTCGGTCAGGTCGAGATCCAAATTCCAAGAGTTGTTTTCACCGGCCGGGCAGTCCACATAATGGTCGATGTTCTGGCTCGATATCTTTTCCCAGCATGTTCCGATTTGCGAGAGCTTGTTCGGGAAGGCGATATTGTTCTTGAGCACATGCGCCTTGTCGCCCGTGAGCGGTGCGACATCGGCCAGGCGATTGCCTTCGGAATCGAAGAGTGTCGATGCCATGCTGAAGGATCGATCGACGTTCATATACGATGTATTGTTGATCCACTTGCTGCCGACGCCGGTGTAGTTCGCGTAAAATCCCGTGGCCTTGTTTTTCCAGGCGACGCAGAACTTGATGGTATGACGCCCGCCACCGAGCGTACTTTCGCCCATCTTGATGCCGTGACCATTGCCGTGTGAAGGATTGCCATGCCCGTAATCGCTGTAGCCGTTCCCCATGGCGTAGCAGTTTTCCAGCACCACGGGGAATTCCTGGTTGATGAAATCGAAACCGTCGTCGCTGTTCCACCAGGCGCGACACCCGATAAACTTGGTTGTATCGCCCTGGCCCGGTTTCTGGTAATGCGCGCCGAAGCCGTCGGCATTTTCGCCGTCGCCTTGCCAGCCCAAGGGGTCGTAGTTATCGTGCGCATCGCAGTTCAAGAAGATGTGTCCGCCGCCATCGTCGGCACCGTCGTTCGCGAAGAATCCCGGCCCTGCATTGTGGTGGCTGTCAATTTGCTCCAAGAAAATGTGCTTGCTCGCGTAGATGAAAATTCCGGAATTGGAATTGTGTATCATGGGCGTATTGCGGACCTCGAAGCCCTTCAAGTGCAGGTACTTTGCCGCAATCACGATAGGCGAAGTGTACATTGCCCCTTCGGGTGTGCCGTCGCTGTGCTCTTCGCCTGCGGCCACGGGGAGGTTTGCCGCGTCAAAAATCGGGCGTTCGCCCGGGTAGGCCAGGTAATGGATGCGCTTGTTGTCGCTCTCGCCGCTTGTGGTCAACAGGATGCCCGCCGTCATCTTGTACCGTTCGTAAAAGACGGTATCGTGCAAGTCGTAGATGCCGCCGCGAATCCAAACGGTGTCGCCCGCACTCACGACTTTGTTCGCCTTGTTGAGCGTCGCGAAGGGCTTGTCTTTTGTGCCCGCCGCACTATCGCTCCCGTCAACAGCTACGTAGTAAACAGCGCCGAACGCCTGTGCGGCAGCCAGGGCAAGTCCCAAAGCAAACGTGAACCTGGTTTCCATATACACCTCTATCAATCAGGCATTGGCGCTCTACGGATTAAGCGCTACTTGCAGGTGAATCCCTGCAGCTCAAGCCCCGCACGCATCTCGCCGTAAGTCGAGGTGCGTTTCATGTCCATCGCCTTCATGAATCGGCAGTTGTTGTCGATGTGGATCTGGAGCCCCGTCATGGTGGTCGTCACTTCGCCCTTGCCGCTGGCGCGCATCTTTGCGATGATGTCTTCGCGGTGGCTTTCCATCTCGGGCGGGATAAACACGTCGGTCACAATGTCCACGTTGTCGATTTCGGATTCGCCGAATACGAACGAAATGGTCACGAGGTTCTTGAGCCCGTTAAACTGGCCGTTGACCTTGCAGACGAGATTCTTCGGGGACTTGACCTTTTTCGCGGCCTTGGCCGGGGCCTTTTTTGAAGGCGTGTACTGCAATGCGGCAAGGAGCTCTTCTTCTTTCACGGCGCCCACCAGTTGGTTGACAATCTTGCCGTCTTTCACAAGGAAAAATGTCGGGAAAGCCTGGATGGGGAGGGACGCCCTGATCTTTTCGATGCCCGGCTCGTCGATGCCCACGGAAGCCACCTTGATGTCGGGGTAGTTCTTCGCGATGCCAATCAGCGTCGGGATCATGACAAGGCACGGCGGGCAACTCGTGGAAGAAATTTCCAGGATTACCGGCTTTTTGGACTTGAGGACCTCTTTCTCGAAATTGCTGTCGTTGACCTTGACGATCTTGATGTCTTCATTCGCGCTTGCGTGCGTAAAACCGCCCATGGCAAAAACGGCGGCCGCGGCGAACATTGCAATGGATTTGAAAATGGTATTCATGTATTTTAATGTAGTATTTTGCAGGAACTACAGGTTCTTTTCCAGCGCTTTAACCACCTCCACGTCGGCGGGGAGCCAGTTTACACCGTGGAATTCAGCGGGGCCGAGCCATTTGGCCGCCTCGTGTTCCAAAAGTTCGGGGGCCTTGCCGCCCGCGATGGTGCAGTAAAAGCAGTGCATGGTCAGGTGGAAAGCGGGGTAGTCGTAATCGACGGTGCAGATAAACTCGCCCACGTTCACGTCGATGGCGAGTTCTTCTTTTAGCTCGCGGGCAAGCGCCTGCTGCGGGGTTTCGCCGGGTTCCATCTTGCCGCCCGGGAATTCCCAGCCGTCTTTGTAGTCGCCGTAGCCCCGCTGGGTCGCATAATACCGGACACCTGGCGTGCGAGGCGCAGCCGGATTCCCGAAAGGATCCGCGCAAATGATGCCTGCCACGACTTCTATGCGTTTCATGCTTGCAAAAATAGAAAAAAAGCAAGAAAAATCCCGACATCAAGTGGAACTTCCCCAAGTCCATGGCCAGCTGCGTGAACCTCTCCGACACCGAAGCAAAGACCCTGTACACCCTGCTGTACAAGGTTCTGGAAGGGCTCAAGGAAGGGTGAGTTGTTTCTCTAATTCCGCAATAGGTTGTTGACGGATTATTTTCCATAATCTATATTGTTCCCCGTAGTTCAATAATCCTCGCGACAGTCGACATAGGCCTTTCGGCCCGTACGTGCATTCGCGGCGAGGCCCATCAATCTTCTTGTTGATGTTGTTGGATAGCTGATAGGAACACGACCTATTCGAGTGTGCCCGCAAGGGTGCCAGGTAACGCCGGGGAAAGCCCCCGCCAACAGCACTGCAAGAGCATCCCATCAAATACAAATAGCAAAGGCAAAAAAGTACGCCGTGATTGTCGGCGTGTTTGTGATGTTATTTCACTATCGAGAATGCATGATAGCATAAACGATAGGATAAAGAAAGGCGAAAAAATGGATGAAAGTATAAAAGACGAAATACGGGCCCTGCTCAATGATTTGGAGAGCGACCGGATTGAGCGGACAATCTCCACAACGAATACGGATAAGTTTGGTCAAGCCATTTGCGCATTTGCCAATGATTTGCCTAATCATCAAATGCCGGGATTTTTGTTCCTAGGCGTGCTTGACAACGGCGAAATTCAAGGTGTTGATGTGACCGATGAACTGCTGAAAAATGTCGCCGCCATCCGTACAGATGGAAACATCCAGCCGCAGCCGACGATGACCGTTGAAAAGGTAGAGATGGAAGAAGGCGATATCGTGATGGTGAAAGTTGAACCGTCCCAGTTCCCTCCGGTTCGGTACAAAGGGCGAATCTGGATTCGTACAGGCCCGCGTAGGGGCGTGGCCAACGAAAATGACGAGCATATCCTCATGGAAAAAAGGCGCGCCAACGTGAAGTCGTTCGATTCTTCTCCCTGCTTGAATGCGACGATAGATGACTTGGACTTGCGACTTTTCAAGCATTATTTTTTGCCCAAGGCCATGTCGGATGAAGAACTTGAAGCAGAAAACAAGGCGAATAGCGATGTAAGATACCAGCTGAGCGCTTTCGGTTTTTTTGATGTGTTGCATAATTGCCCGACTAATGCAGCAATGTTGTTCTTTGCCAAAAACCTGCGGAGATTTATTCCCGGCGCTTATGTTCAATATGTGCGTTTCGCGGGCAAGGATCGTTCCGGGGACATTTTGACAGAACATGAGTTCAAGGGAAACCTCTGTACGGCTCTGCCAGAACTCGACACATTCATCAAGACGACCATTGCAAACCGGCGCCCCATACCTGTCAGCGCGTTGCGAGAGGAATCCGTGGTGGATTACCCCGATTGGTTTTACCAGTTTGATGACCGGATCGAAATCATGAACCATGGCGGTTTGTATGGCCGTGCGAACGAAGAAAACTTCCCGAATGTGAACGATTACCGCAACATCGTGGTGGCCGAGGCGATGAAAGTCCTTGGATTTGTCAACCGTCATAGCCGCGGTGTATTGAGGGTGCAGAAAGAGCTGGTCGCCAACGAAAACGGGGAGGCAATTTACGATTTTGGCTACCAAACAGCCGTCATGGTATGCGAAAAAAAGTCTCCATTAGGGGAGCGTATGACTGCTGCTGCAATTGCCAATGGCTTTTTATTGGAAAATGGCGAAATTCGCTCAAATTCAACAATTTTGGACGAAAAACAGCCGCAAAAGGTATCACAAAAAGTATCAAGAAAAGTATCAAAAATACAAGTTCCTGAATTTCCATCAAAAATAGTAGAGGATGTTTTCAAGGCGTTAAAAATCAATCCGAAGGCAAGGTTATCTTGGCTTGCCGATAACCTTGGCGTTAGTGAAATCACAGTCAAACGAGCGGTAAGCGACTTGAAAGAACTCGGCTACATCAATTCCGAACATTCCAAGGTAAAAGGCGTTTGGCAGTTGCTGAAATAAAAAAAACATTAACCAAAAGCGAGGAAAAAATGGACTATACATTTACAGAAAAAGAAACCGAAATGATGTTCAATTGGGGCTATACCTCCGAAATAGAGCATGGTTTCGAAGCAGAAGAACAAAAATTGTACGATAAGTTGGAACGGATCTTTACTCCGTTGCAAAAAGAGAAAAGTGAATCTCGTAAGATTGTAGAATTTTTTGAAGAAATA
>CACXKY010000114.1 GCA_902768325.1 Fibrobacter succinogenes | reverse complement strand
TATATATTTATGAATGAACCGCTTCTTTACAAAGCGTTTACGGGAGATGTTTATGGATTTTTCTAGGAATTTTGCGGGTGCGGTCTTGTGTTCCATGCTCGCTTTTTCTCCGGCCCTTGCCGGTATCGATGTTTCGGTAGACGCAAAAGCGGGGGTGCTCCCGATATCGCCGTACCTTTATGGCCGCAACATCGACAAGGTGAATGACGGGTCTGCCGAAAGCGATTCGGCCGAGCAGGAATTTATTGGCCAGGTGCGCGAGGCGGGCATCCACATGATGCGCGCGAACAACGGCAACAACGCGACTCGCTACAACTGGCGCAAAAAACTCACGGTGCACCCGGACTGGTTCAACAACGTCTACTCGCATGACTGGGTCATCACCGCGAAGAAGGTTCTCGACAAAATGCCGGGAGTCGACGCGATGTACGCCTTCCAGCTCACGGGCTATGCGGCAAGCAGCACCGACTACAACTTCCCGGACTGGAACTGGAAACAGGAGCATGGTTCATATCCGTCACGGGCATTCGACCTTGCTGGTGGCGGAGAAGTATCGGAAGACGGCGAGACGCTTATCAAGGCGGGCGACTACACGCTCTATAACGAGGAATGGCCCGCCGATTCCACGGTGGGGATTGTCCCGTACTGGAGAGACGAACTGAAATTCGACATGAGCCGGTTCCAGTACTGGAGCATGGACAACGAGATGGAAATCTGGCGCGGCACGCATTCCGACCTAGACCTGCCCGTGACCGGGGATTTCTTGGTGGAACGCTACATCGATGTCGCCAAAAAGGCACGCACCGCCTGGAAAGACATCAAGCTTACCGGCCCCGTGGTCGCCAACGAATGGCAATGGTGCCACATCTCCGCCTATAACGACGAAAGCAGGCCCAAGATTGACGGCCAGGAATACTGCTGGCTGGAATTCTTCACCAAGAAAATTGCCGAGGCGCAAAAGACGAGCGGCATGAAGCTTCTCGATGTTTTCGACATCCACTGGTACCCCAGCGAAAAAGATTACGAGAGCCGCATGAACTGGCACCGCGTTTTGTTCGATACTACCTACTACTACAAGGGCGGAAACGGCATCCGTTGCGCTACGGGCAAATGCGACTGGAGCGACAAGGAGAAGGGCTACAGGTCATACATCTTCGTGCGCATCAACCGTTGGCTTGAACAGTACTTCGGCAAGGATCACGGAATCAAGCTCGCGCTTACCGAGACAAGCCTTATCGACGAAGACCCCATGGTAACGGCACTCACCTACGCTTCGTTCCTCGGAACCATGCAGGATAACGGCGTCGAGATTTTCACCCCGTGGACCTGGGGCGACGGCATGTACGAAACGGTGCACCTCTTTAGCCGTTACGGCCATGCGAACCGCGTGCAGTCCGTGTCCACGAACGATTCGCTCGTGTCGGCATACAGCTCCATTACGGCCAAGGGCGACTCGCTCACGGTGATTTTCGTGAACCGCGCCGAAAAGGATGCGCAGGATGTGAATCTTTCGCTTGCGAATTTCGCTGCAATTGATGGGAGCGTAAGGATGCTCACCCTGCAGAACCTCAAGGGAGAAACGTTTGTTTCGCATGCGGATAACGCTTTGCAGGCGGTGACTGCCGATGTTGCAGGTAATAAGGCGTCACTCAAGCTTCCGCCCAAATCCATCACGGCGTTGTTGCTTGTTTCCGATGAGCCGGAAGTTGCAATTCCCGCACGCAAGGTGCCCCGAGGCAATATGCTGCGTTACGAGGGCGGAGAATGGTTTATCGACAACCATTCGGGCGAAGTCCTGGGCGCCGCCGTGTTCAATAGCCTCGGTCAAAACGTGCTGCAAATAAATGCTCCCGCACGTGCAAACATCCGTATCGCAGGCGAAAAGCTTGGCTCGGGGAACTTCATTGTCCGTATCAAAACGGCAAACGGAATCCAGCTGAAGAAAATCGAATTGAAGTAAGCTCCTGTAGACCTTCGGTTTATTCAAAAAAAATCCCCGCCAATATACTGTGCGGGGATATCTTGAAAAAGGCGAAAACGTAAACGCGGGGTTAGGCTATTCCTTCACGCGTACTTTCCTGCCGTAGTAGGCGCCCTGGGCCCTATTCCTTGCATTCACCTTGCAGCCCTTCAGGTTGTAGTCGCGCTGCATCCTGTACTGGGCGTCACGCATGATTGTGCGGTGAATTGCAATCGTCGAATCCCCGACAGCGGTAGAGTCGCCAACGGACGTAGAGTCGTTGCCGCCAACCGGAGCCGTGAACGTGACCTTGTAGAGTTCGCAGTCTTCGAACCAGTCAATCGTGTCGCCTTCCTTGTAAGCGACGCCATTGATTTCTTGGGCTTCCATGGTCTTGTCCTTAATGACCTTCGGCTTTTCCTTCCAAATCTTGAAGTTGCCGGTCAGGTGGAGCATGGCGAGGTAGTGCACCAGGCCGTCATAGTAACGCTGGCTGCCAACAATCGGCTTTGAATCCCAAGCCTTCTGCAAGACTTTCTTGACCAAGTCCTTGTAGCTGTCTTCTTTCAGCAAGGCGTAGGTCGCCACGGCGTTCGCACCGGCCTGGCCAATCGTGAAATCACCATAACCGCTAGTGCCGTCCCAGTTGAAGTGGCCGTGTTTGTAGCCGTCCCTCTCGAAGAAGTCGGTGATGACCTTCGCAATCTTCGTCTGGCGTTCCGCATCGACTCCGAACAGGTAGTAGTCCATGCCGTAGTTCATGGGACAACGGATAGCGTCGAAAGCGTACTTGGTAGAGTTGTCGCTGAACGCGTGATGCGGAGTTCCGTCAAAGTTGCTGTAGTCGCTGCACAGGCCCGACTGCGGGTTGGCGGAGTTGTAGATGTGGTCGCGGGTAGCCTTTGTGGCCTTGAGCCACTTGTCCTTGTTTGTGTCGGACCAGCGGCTGAACAAGTCTACGAACGCGGGCAAGCTGTAGGAGGCGTCGCCCCAGGTATTGTTGCCGTCAGACGGTTGGAATGTCGCGATATAGGACTGCTCGCTGTACAGGGACTGGCCATTGCCTTTCCAACAAGCCTTCAAGATGCTTTGCGCGTCCTTCATATAGCCTTCGTCATTCCAGCGGTGGGCTGCGAACAGCAGCGACATCATGAAGTAAATTTCGCCGTCGGGAGCGTTACCCCAGTCGCGTACGGAACCATCGCGGTTTGCCTGCCAGGCGAAATAGCCGCTGCCACCCGTAGCGGGGTCCTTCCACATGTGCTTCTTGGCCCAGTTCCAAAGTTTGCCGAATTGTTCCTTGTGGTTGGTCTGCACGGCAATCATCATACCGTAGGACATGCCTTCGGAACGGATGTCGTTGTTGTTGATGTCGACGATGTAGCCGCCGTCGCGGTCTTCGTAATACACGGTCTTGTCGTTCTGGCCGCCGAAGTAGTGGTTCCAGAGTTCATCCAGTTTATCCTGGATATCCTTGTCGGTTTTCCCCAGGATGGTCTTGAACGGGCTCGTGTAATCGCCAGTGTAGTAGGCTCCCGTGTAATTCTTCTCGTCGCAATCCGGGCCGTAGTAGGCTCCGTTTTCGTCGAAGAACTTGACGGGTGTAGCTTTATCCTGTGCAAAGGAAACTGAGGCCGCGAAAGCACTCAGGCACAGGGCCGTTGAAAGGCTGAATAGTTTTGTTCTCCTCATATGACTCCTTTGTGTTGTCAAAAAAAATAATTGCCCCTCAAATGAAAGGCAACAAAGGATATTTATATGTGTTGTATAGTTTTACACCGAATTATGGATAAAAGTGCCGTTTTTGAGCTAAAAACGGCACCCAACCTTAATGTTTCGTAATTTATACTTTTAGGGCTAAACCTTGTATCCGTATTTTCTCAACTTTTCGACGTACTGGGGATCGCTCAGGCGTGCCTTGGATTCGGCCATGTATTTGTCGTTATCCTTGGCCTGGAAGCCGAGCTTGATGCGCAGGGCGTTGATTCCGCAGGCAATAGCTATCAAGACGCTGCCTGCCCCTACGGCGATAATCTTTATGGAGTAATAACCGCGGGCGTACTGGAAGTAAATCATGATGCCGCAGACGAGCGCAATGGCCAAGAGGACCAGGGCCACTTTTGCGTACAGCGGTGCGTTGTTGCTGCGAGGGTCGAACCCGTCAATCGCCACTTCGCGCCAGCGCCTATCCAGGTATTCGCTGCGGCATGCCTTGCATTGTCGAATCGGACTGTCGTACATCCAGCTGTTGCATGTTTCGCGGTTTTTGGTTTTGCACTGCGGGCAAACCCATTCGGCATAGTTCAATTGCATAGAACCTCCTGAAATCAGGATGAAATTTAGATTTCGATGGACTCTTCGTCGCTTACGATAAACGCTTTGAGGCGTTCCAGGGTGTGCTCCAAGTCGTTCTTGATGGAACATTCCCAGACGGTGGCCACGCGGTGGCCTAGCAGCGATAGTTTCCAGTTTGTCTTGACATCGCGAACGATGTTGTTCGAGAATTTTTCATTCCAGAATTCGGGGTTGCTCTTGGGGCGGCTCGTGAACTTGCAGCCGTGCTGGTGCCAAAAACACCCGTTGATAAAGACCGCGACGCCGTACCTGAGGATGAACAAGTCGGGGGTGCCCGGCAGGTCATGGCGGTGGAGCTTGTAGCGGAAGCCGGAGCGGAAAAGTTTCCGGCGTACCATTAGTTCCGGCTTTGTGTCCTCGGAATGGACCGCCTGCATCATCTGCGAGCGGTTCATGGGAGTGCGTTTTTTCCGGCGGTGTTTCATCAAATATCAAGGTAGAAAAAAAAATATTTGGGGTTTATATGGAGGAGTTTATTATATTTCTTAAAAAGGAAGGTAGATTATGTCACTCGGAATACCGGAAATAATCCTGATCGTGGTGGTCGTCTTGCTCCTGTTCGGGGCAAAGCGCATCCCTGAGTTGGCTCGTTCGCTCGGCCGTGCCCAGAACGAATACAAAAAGGCGAAAAACGCCTTGAAGGAAGAAGCCGAAGACCTTCAGAAGACGGTCGAAAAGGTTGCGGAGAAGGAGTAATCTTGGAGCAAAACCAAGATTCGTCTCTTGTCTCGCACCTGGAAGCGCTCCGGCGGGCGTTGCTGCGCTCGCTTTTTATTTTGGGGCTCGGCATTGTCCCGCTGTTTTTGGTGGCGCCCTATATCCTGGACTGGTTCTGTGAACAGATTGCCTTGCAGGGAATCGCGACACTCTATTATTTTTCACCGATGGAGGTTTTCTTACTGCAGCTCAAGGTGGCGGCCCTCCTCGATTGCGTTGTCTGTTCGCCAGCGATTGCCTGGAACTTTTGGCAGTTTGTTTTACCGGCCCTGTACGATAACGAAAGAAGGTTTATCCGTTCTATTGTAGGGCTGACGAGTTTCTTGTTTATTGCGGGAGTCGCTTTTGCCCTTGTCGTGTGCTACCCGCTGATTGTCCGCTTCGGCATGAGCTTTGCCTCGGGTACGCTGGAACCGATCTTTGGCGTTTCGAACTTGGTGAGTCTTGCGCTTTGGCTTTCGCTAGCGTTCGGGTGCATGTTCCAGTTCCCGCTGGTGACGTATGCGCTTGTCCGCGCGGGAATCGTGGATTACGAAACGGTTTGCGATAAGCGCCCGTATGTGGTTGTGGGCATCTTGGTGCTTGCGGCCCTTCTTACTCCTCCCGATATCGTAAGCCAATTGATGTTGGGAATTCCTACTTACCTCTTGTTTGAAATGGGGCTTTTGGCATCGCGGCGTTACAGGAAGCGCGGCTAGATCAAGGAGGCTTTTATGCGTTTTTTCGTTCCCACCGATATCTATGTCGAAAAGGATTGCGTCAAGAACCATGCGCAGAATTTGCTCTCGGTCGGTATGCGTGCGCTTATTATGACGGGGCACAAATCTGCCGCGGCGAACGGCTCCTTGAACGATGTGACAGAGGTTCTGGATGCGGGAAAAGCCATGTACCGCGTTTTCAACGAAGTTGAAGAGAATCCGTCGACGGATACGTTGCGTAAGGCGGTGCAGGCCGCAAGGGAATTCAAAGCCGATTTTATCATTGGCATCGGGGGAGGTTCCGCTATCGATGCCGCGAAAGCGGTGGCGTTACTCCTCTTGAATCCGCAATTGGATGCAGACGACCTTCACCAGGCGCCGAGCCGTCGGTTGGGACATGCTCCCGTCGTGGCGGTACCGACGACATGCGGGACAGGTTCCGAAACGACGCCGGTCGCTATCATCACGAATCACAAAATCGGTCTCAAGAAGAGCATCCCGCACGTGATTTTCCCGGCGCTTGCGCTTGTCGACGGGAAGTACCTCGCTTCGGCATCGAAGCAATTGATTGTCAATACCGCGGTCGATGCGCTTTCCCATATGGTTGAAAGCGTTCTCAACGTCAAATCGAATGCGTTCAACCGCATGTTTCCGGAATATGGCCTCAAGCTTTGGGGAGAATGTAAAGACGCCCTTCTTACAAACGGCGATGTCGATGCCAGCCTGTACGAAAAGCTCATGCTTACGTCGACAATTGCGGGCATGTCCATCGCGCATACGAGTACCTCTTTGCCGCACGGCATGAGTTACGACCTTACGCTTCATGAGGGCGTTCCGCACGGGCCCGCGGTAGGCTTCTTCCTTGCCGCCTACACCGAAGTTTGCGCCAAGTTCGTTCCCGACGATGTCGAAAAAGTCTTTTCGCTTTTGGGCGTCAAGGACATCGGCGAATTTACCGCCATGCTTCAAAGCCTTATCGGCACTTATTCCGTCACGCGCAAAATGCGCGATAAGTTCGCGGCCGCCATGAAGGTGAACCGCTCCAAGCTAGACCTCGTTCCCGGCAAGATTACCGCAGAAGACATCGACTTCATTTACGAAAAATCTTTAGCAATCCGGCCGTGATTCAAAAGTTCACGACCGAGCCCTATTTTGGCGGGCTGCTCGCTTTAAACGGCGCTTATAAATTTTACCTATATCTGGTAAGTGGAAAATAGTATAACTAAATAGCCCGATTTTTGTTGACGCGGATATAGATTGTATCTATATTTTTCCTATCAAAACTATAGGGAATGCAAAATGATTCGAGTTTTTGAAAACATGTGTTGTATGTGTCGATGTCGGGCGGGCGACTAGTTTTTAGGCTTTTATCTAAAACAGAATCCCGCTCGGTTGTGTCTCCGGAGCGGGATTTTTTTATTCAAACTTTCTTCACTGCTCGGCGCGGCAATAAAGGCGCCAAAGGATTTTAAAATGTCAACTTCTAAGTATATCGAAACGAAACTCATTCACGGCGGCATCGATGGCGA